>JAZSQN010000107.1:0-5466 GCA_045537995.1 Congzhengia sp.
ATGTTATTCCTGTAAAGGCAGAGCACAAAGGAGAAATAAAAGGTATCGTTCATGATGCATCGTCTTCGGGCTCTACCGTTTTTTTAGAGCCTGCAAGTGTTGTTGAAATGACAAATGAAACAGCGGAATTAATAGCAAAAGAAAAGGAAGAAATAGATAGAATTTTAGCTGAAATTTCAGCAAATGTCGTAAAGAACAGCCATGAAATTTTTGTAAACACAAAGGCAGTTTTTGAACTTGATTTTATTTTCTGTAAGGCGCGACTCTCTATAGAACAAAAGGCGATAGAGCCACAAATCAACACCGATGGTATTATAGAAATAAAGCAAGGGAGACATCCGTTGCTTGATAAAAATAAGGTTGTTCCTATTGATATATCATTGGGAGAGAATTATGATACGCTTGTAATTACAGGACCTAATACAGGCGGAAAAACAGTTTCATTAAAAACTTTAGGTTTATTTACGCTGATGGCACAGTCGGGGCTTCATATCAGCGCTAAGGAAAGCAGTAAGATTGCAGTTTTTGAAAATGTATTTGCAGATATTGGCGATGAGCAGAGCATTGAACAGAGCTTATCTACATTTTCATCTCACATTGTAAATTTAGTTGATATTTTAAATAAAGTAACAAAGGATACTTTAGTTTTGGCAGATGAACTTGGCGCAGGTACAGACCCTACAGAAGGAGCGGCGCTTGCCATTTCAATAATCGAGTATATAAGAGGGTATGGTGCTCGTGTTGCGGCTACTACTCACTACAGTGAGCTTAAAATGTATGCACTTACTACGGACGGAGTAGAAAATGCCTCGTGTGAATTTGATATCAAGTCGCTTTCTCCCACTTATCGTTTAATGATTGGTGTACCGGGCAAAAGTAACGCGTTTGCTATTTCAAAAAGACTTGGTATTAGTGATGTTATTTTGGATAATGCAAAAAGTAGAATAGACGGCGATAATATAAAATTAGAGGATGTAATAAGTAGTTTAGAAGAAACAAGAAAAAAGGCAGAACAAGATAGAAAAACGGCGGAATCTGCATCTCGCGATGCAAGAATTTTTAAAAGTAATATGCGCCGTGAGTTAGATGAGTTAGAAAAGAAAAAGGTTAAAATGATGCAAGAAGCACGAGCTGAGGCGATGGCGATTGTTGAGAGTGCAAAAAGGAAGTCTCAGGAGGTTTTAAAGGAAGTCAGGGAGATTAAAGCATCTGAATCGTATAATGAGCTTGTGAAAAAGACGGAAAAGGCAAAACAGGCTCTAAAAAGTGAAAGTGACAAGATTTTGTCTGGTGCTGATAACAAAAAAATAAAACTTAAACCCCTTAAGAGTGTAAAACTCGGTGAAACTGTCCATGTTGTGTCACTAGGGACCGATGCTCAGGTGTTGACTTTGCCTGACAAAAAGGGAGCACTCACCGTTCAGGCGGGAATTATGAAGATAAAAACGAATCTCGATGATTTAACAAAAGCAGATAGTGAGAAAGAAGAAAAGAGAAAACAAAAAATGATAACTACTGCTTTTAAAACGGACAAAAAAACAACTGCATCATTAGAAACAGATGTTCGCGGTATGACTCTTGATGAGGCAATACTGGTAGTGGATAAGTTTATTGATGATTCGTATATTTCAGGTCTTCATGAGGTTACTGTCATTCACGGCAAAGGAACAGGAATTTTGCGTGCAGGAATATCTGATTTTTTAAGAAAACATCCAACTGTAAAAGAGTATCGTGCAGGGCGTTTCGGCGAGGGTGAAACAGGTGTTACAGTAATAACGCTAAAGGATAAATAGTATGGAGATTAAATTAGGTAAATATTGTCATTTTAAAGGAAATGAATATGAGGTTATAGGAATTGCAAAACATTCTGAGACATTGGAGGAAATGGTAATATACCGCGCACTTTATGGTGATGGCGGATATTGGGTGCGTCCTATTTCTATGTGGAATGAAGAAGTAGTACGGGATGGAAAAACTATGAAAAGATTTACCTATATAAAGGAGGATTAAGATGAAACCAATTGTTGCTATTATGTACGATTTTGATAAAACATTATCTACAAAAGATATGCAGGAATATGCTTTTATTCCCGGTATTGGTATGACGGCAGAGGAGTTTTGGGGAGAGTGTAACAAGCTTACCTGTGAGAATAATATGGACCAGATTTTATCATACATGTATGTTATGTTAACGAAAGCTCGCGGAAAGAAACTTTTAAATCGTGAAGAGTTTAATAAATTGGGAAGAAGTGTTGAACTTTGTTCAGGGGTTGAGTCGTGGTTTGAAAGAGTAAATGAATATGGTGAATCTATCGGAGTTTGTGTTGAACATTATATAATTTCATCTGGGTTAAAAGAAATCATTGAGGGCACCAAAATCGCAAAATATTTTAAGAAAATTTATGCTGCTGAGTTTTTATATGATGAACATAATGTTCCTGTATGGCCTGCGATGGCAGTAAACTACACATCAAAAACACAGTTTTTATTCAGAATAAATAAAGGCGTTTTAGATGTTACCGAGCATCGTGAACTAAATACATACACTGCTGAAAATGAGAGGCGAATTCCATTTTCAAATATGATATATATTGGAGACGGTTACACTGATGTTCCGTGCATGAAACTTACAAAAGTAAACGGCGGACATTCTGTTGCGGTTTACAGTGATGAAAATGATTCTGCAAAAAAGATAATGCAAGAAGGAAGAGTAGACTACATTGCAAAAGCGGATTACACTAAAGGCTCAAAGATAGAGAATACGGTCTTTGCAATACTTGATCTTGTAAAGGCAAACAGTGTAACAACACAGATTAAAATTGAAGATAAAAAATAATAAGACGGGCCAAAGCCCGTCTTATTATTTTACCAGTATTTCCTGTCTAAACTTCTAAAATATATAGCCTGTGCAAGATGTTCTACTTTGATATCGTTACTTCCTTTTAGATCAGCAATTGTTCTTGCAACTTTTAAAATTCTGTTATGTGCACGAGCAGACAATCCTAAATTATCAAAAGTTTGTTTTAAAACAGCTTCCTCTTCAGCTCCTAAAGAGCAGTAGGTTGAAACCATTTTTTCTGTCATTTGTGCGTTGCAATAAACGCCTTTATCGTTTTTAAAACGCTCTTTTTGAATTTTTCTTGCTTGTTCTACTCTTTTTTTGATTTCAGATGAGTTTTCAGCAGGGGCTTTTTCTGTAAGTTCTTTATATTTTACAGCGGGGACCTCGATGTGCAAATCTATTCTGTCGAGCAATGGACCGCTGATTTTGCTTAAATATTGCTTTATTTGTCCTTCAGAGCATGTGCAACGGTCAGTGCCATCACCGAAATATCCGCATTTGCAAGGGTTCATAGCAGCAATCAGCATTGTGTTACTTGGGTATGTTAAAGTAGCGTTTACTCTGGCTATAGTTACAACTCCGTCTTCTAGGGGTTGTCTTAACACCTCTAATGCATCTTTCCTGAATTCGGGAAATTCGTCTAAAAACAATACGCCGTTATGGGCTAAGCTAATTTCTCCAGGACGAGGAAATGTGCCACCGCCGGATAATCCCACAGCAGAGATTGTATGGTGAGGACTTCTAAAGGGTCTTGTTGTAATAAGTGATGTGTCACTGGGAATAAGTCCTGCGATTGAGTGGACCTTAGTAACCTCTAACGCCTCTTCAAAGGAAAGAGAGGGGAGTATAGAGGGAAGTCTTTTAGAAAGCATTGATTTGCCGGAGCCGGGAGAACCAATTAAAAGACAGTTGTGACCGCCGGCAGCGGCAATTTCTAATGCAAATTTTGCGTTTTCCTGCCCCTTAACATCGGCAAAGTCCAAAGTGGTTTCTGCCTGACGCTTAAAAATTTCATCTATATCAATTTCTGTTTTTTCTAGTTTTTTTTCGGTTATAAAGTGAGCAACTATATCTGTTAAAGATGTAGCTCCGTATACATTTATTCCGTTTACAACTGCTGCTTCCTGCGCATTTTCATAAGGTAGAATAATATTTTTAATTCCCGCCTCGTATGCAGATATTGCCATAGGAAGTGCACCTTCAACGGGGCGTAATTCACCGGATAATGCGATTTCGCCGAAAAATGCGTATTCATGCACATCGGCTTTAAACTGTTCTGAACTTAAAAGTAAGCCTATGCATATAGGTAAATCATAAATTGCACCTGCTTTTTTTATGTTTGCGGGTGCTAAATTTACCGTAATTCTTTTTGTAGGGAATTTAAAACCGCAATTTTTAAGAGCGGAACGCACGCGCTCCCTTGATTCTTTAACTGCAGTGTCAGGCAAACCCACAACATCAAAAGCAGGCATACCGTTTCCGATATCCACTTCAACCGTAACTAAATATCCGTCAATTCCTATTAATCCTGTGCTGTTTATTTTTGATAGCATTATGCCACTCCCTTAAAGCTCTATGAGCTCTTTTTTAGATGTTGTAAAATTTGTGTAGCCATCAGAGGTTATTAAAACCAAATCTTCTATTCTCACTCCGCCAAAGTTTTCAATATAGATTCCAGGCTCTACGGTCATTAACATATTTTCGGTTAAAATGTCTGTAGATTTTGGTGAACAAGAAGGTGATTCATGAACTCTAAGACCTAAGCTGTGTCCTAATCCATGACCGAAATTTTTACCATAGCCTGAATTTTCAATTATGCATCGTGCAGCATTATCCACTGCTTTTGCGAGTTCTCCTGGACGGATTGTATCAAGAGCTGCTTTTTGTGCTTCTAAAACCACACTGTAAATTTCTTTCTGTTTCTCAGAAGCTTTTCCTAAAACTAAAGTTCTTGTCATATCGCTACAGTAACCACGATATTTACAACCAAAATCCAAAGTCAAAAAGTCGCCTGTTTCGATTATTTTGTTTGATGCTGTACCATGCGGCATACAAGAGCGCACTCCTGAGGCTGCTATAGTTTCAAATGATAGACCTTCTGCACCTTGACGGAACATAAAATATTCTAAATCCAAAGCAATTTCCCGTTCGGTTTTCCCGACTGCGGTTTTATCTAAAATATAACTAAATGCACTGTCTGAGATGCTTGCAGCTTTTTTTATTAAAGATAGCTCGTGTTCATCTTTAATCATTCTTATTCTGTCAATATGAGAGGAGACAGGCGAAAAGACAGATTTCGGAGAAAGCCTTTTTAGATTTGCAAATTTTGAAAATGTAATGTAATCATCTTCAAAACCATATGCTTTATCTCCTTCTTTTTTTAAGAATTCACCGACAGATGTTTGTGCTGTATCAATTATTTCAAAATCAGGGGCTTCTTCTTTTGCCTGAGTAGTATACCTTGAGTCTGTAAAAAGGAGGAGCTTGTTTTTGTCGATGTATAGCATACCCTCTCCGCCTGTAAAGCCTGAAAAGTAATACATATTTTCAGGAGACAGAATTAAAGTGGCATTAGCGGGTATTACACTTACAAGTTTTTTTAATCTGGTTAAATACATATGTTC
>JAZSQN010000084.1:0-10685 GCA_045537995.1 Congzhengia sp.
CATTTGAACATATTAGACCTGAGGATGTGGGTAACGAGAGAAGACTTTTAATGTCTGAAATGTCAGGAAGGTCTATGGTTTATGAGATAATCAGGAGGATAAAGCCTGATATTTCAAAAGACGCAAGTATAATTACAGAAATATTGGAAGATATTAAAAAACTTGAAAAAGACGGATACCAGTTTGAAGGGGCCGAAGCCTCGTTTGAGCTTATGGTATTGAAAAAGCTTGGATATTATAAGGCTCAGTTTGAACTTGAACAATTTAAGGTTATTTCAATAGCACCCACAACAACAAAAACAGCATCTGCGATGATCAAAATAAGTGTTGACGGAAATTATGAAATTACGGCAGCAGAAGGCGATGGTCCTGTAAATGCACTCGATAAAGCATTGAGAAAAGCACTTTACCGTTTTTATCCAGAGCTTAAAATGAGTAGACTGATTGACTTTAAGGTAAGGGTTTTAGATGGAATGTCAGGAACAGCAGCGCTAACCAGAGTTTTAATTGAAACGACTGACGGACATAAAAACTGGAACACTGTAGGTGTTTCAGAGGATATTATAGAGGCGAGCTGGCAAGCTTTAGTAGATTCGATTGAATATTACCTTCTCGATACAAAAATTAAAGGGGAACTAAGATGATTAGTGGCACAATGAAGGAACTTTTTGAGCTTTATAAAGCTTTTTTTATGATAGGTGCATTCACATTCGGAGGCGGTTATGCTATGCTTCCAATGCTTGAAAAAGAAGTTGTAATAAAGCATAAGTGGGCTACTATGGAAGAAATTTCAAATTATTTTGCAATTGGTCAATGTACACCAGGAATAATTGCAGTAAATACTGCCACATTTGTAGGATATAAACAAAAAAATGACATAGGCGGTATTGTAGCCACATTGGGTGTTGTTTCGCCTTCTATCATAATAATTTTGGTGCTTTCGGGTATTTTAGAATATATCTTTGATATGGCGATAGTTAAAAGTGCATTTGCCGGAATTTCTGTTGCTGTTTGTGCACTTTTGATTCAGGCTTTGTGGAAACTTGCAAAAACGGGGATAAAAGATGCGTACACTGCAATTTTAGCGTGTGCATCATTTATAGTATCCTTCTTTTTTGGATTATCACCCATATTAATAGTCATATTAACTGCACTTATTACAATTTGTTATAGGTTTATTTTAAATAAGGCAAGAGGAGGTAAGGAATGATGACACTTATTACTCTTTGCTGGGAATTTTTTAAAACAGGACTTTTTTCAATTGGCGGAGGACTTGCAACACTTCCTTTTCTTTTTAAAATGGGAGAGAAATACAACTGGTACGAAGTGGAAGATTTGACGAATATGATTGCGGTTTCCGAGTCTACACCCGGACCTATTGGAGTGAACATGTCAACTTATGTCGGTTCGTCAGTTGGTGGAGTTTTAGGCGGGATACTTGCCACAATTTTTTTGATATTGCCAAGCATTATATCAATTTTAATAATAGCAAGAATTTTAAGAAAATTTAGTGAAAATAAATTGGTGAAAGATTTGTTCTATGGACTTCGACCCGCAGTTGTAGGAATGCTATTTTCATCTGTTTTATCTGTATTTGAAGCATCTTTGTTTCAAGGCAGCTTTATGTCAGGAATTGATATAAAGAGTGCAATACTGTTTGGAGTTTTACTATTTTTTGTTGTAAAGTTTAAAAAACATCCGATTTTTTATATAGGAGCAGGAGCCCTAGCAGGTATACTGTTTAGTTTTTAAAAAAGTTCCATTTTATATGGAACTTTTTTCTTTATATTCCGTCTTAAAAGTAAAGAGTATACATAAAGCTCTTTTTAAACCATTTAAACCTTAATAGTTAAGTTTCAGCACAAAACTTACAAAACAAAAGGCACAAGTAGTACTACCTACTTGTGCCTCTTGTTTTTATTAGTTATAATTGCGAATTTTTAACAATCTCACTATTGCAGGTGCAAGTATAACATTTACTGCAAGCTCTATAAAAAAATTAACTCCAATGAAGCTAAATATTAATGCAGGAACAGTTACACCGTCCGTTAAGAAATATTTTAAGAAAAATACAAATACACCCAAAATAAATACGCCTGTATTAACTATCGGGCATGAAACAGCGGAGATTGCCACTGCCATGGTGCTGTTTTTGGACTTTAAGATTTTAAATATAAGTCCTGCAACAACGCCCGATAATGCACCTTTTGCAAGTACTGTAATAATTGTTCCGGGAACAGAGAGTGCCAAAAAGGGACCGGCATCACCTGATACCAAAACTGCGATACCGAATACGAATCCCAGCCACGCACCGCCTTTTATTCCTAAAATCGCTGCACCGATTACGATTGGTACTAAAGATAGTGTGATTGAGAATGTGCCCGTTCTGATAAACATACTGATGTACTGCAATACGAATGTAATTGCAGTAAGTACGGCATACATCACTAAATTTTTAGTTGACATTGCCTTTTTTGTGTTTGACATAAAAATTCCTCCTGTAGCTGCCGTCTGAAATCTCAGTACAGCGCTTAAAATTTATTTAATTGTGACAGTTTTTATCGTATATGATACGAAGACCGTCTAAAATTAAATTCTCAGCTAAAGTGATTTTATTTTTGCAATATGGCACAATCATTTTTGCATAACCGCCTGTTGCAATGTAAGTTGTTTTCTTTCCAAACTCTTCTTCAATACGCTCAATCATGCCGTCAATCATTGATGCGTTGCCGTATACGATACCTGATTTCATACATTCTACGGTATTTTTGGCAATTACTTTTCCGGGAGAGTCAAAGCTTATTTGTGGAAGCTGTGCGGTTCCGCCGGATAAAGCTTTTAGGGAAAGCTCTGCACCCGGTATAATTGATACGCCCATAAATGTAGCGTTTTCGTCAACCACCATTATTTTAGTAGCAGTTCCCATGTCAATAATGAGTGCAGGAGTATCGAATTTATTGTACGCTGCAACGCACGCGCATATCAGATCCGCACCGACTTGTGCGGGGTTGTCTACTAAAAGATTGATTCCTGTTTTAATACCCGGACCTACGGTAAGACAATCAATATCATATAGCATCTTTATTGAATTAGATATTATTTTTGTAAGAGGGGGAACTACAGAAGAAATAATAGCTCCTTTAATTTTACTTGAATTAAAGTTTTTAAGTTCTAAAATGTTTTTGATTTTTACTGCGTATTCAAAATCGGTTTTTGAAGAATTTGTTTCAATACGGGTAACAAAGTCGAGCTTTTCTTTTAAATATCCACCTATTACGATGTTTGTGTTTCCTATATCAATTGTAAGAATCATATGTTAAAAACCTTTCGTTTAGTATTTTTTAATAGACTTAATATGACGAAAAGTTTCATTTTCGCCTTTTTCTTTTAGCATAATCAGCCAGGACTCTATTAAATCTGAGGTTTCCTGATTGATTTTTCTTCTGGACTTACCACCTTCAAAATACTTAAGTGGGTGAGCATCTGTATAGTTTTTTCCTTGATAAACTTTACTTGCTGCAACTCTGTCACAAAACATTTCTTTTACGAAAACAATTGGCATTTTTACAGGTTCAGGCAGTTTTGTTTCGGGGTTGTAGTCTGTCCAATATTCAAAATGATGTCTATTTCTTCCTTTGTGGTGCATCCAGGCATCCGAATAACCTTTGGTTGCTCGTTCTCCTTCGTTGGGACTTTTCGTACCAATAAAATTTTTTACTCCTAAGAAAAATTCTGTCGGCGAATACTTTGACAAATCATGAAGAAGTCCGCGATATAAAATTCCTGCTTTGGCGCAGTGTTTAATTACTTTTTGACGATGTTTAATTACAGTAAAGAGATGTCCAAAAAACTTACGCATTTTTTCGCCCCATTTTCTTCAAAATTAAAGTGAGAACAATAACTGTTACGGGAAATATTGTACATGATAAAATACCGCTTTTTAGAGGTGAAGCAAAAAGTGAAGTATTTTCTGAGACAAAAGCTGCAGTGGCAGGACCTAAAGTACAGCCAATATCCCCGAAAATTGCCATATATGCAAAAAGTGCAGTACCTCCAAGAGGAAATCTGACAGATGCAAGTGAAAGAGCACCTGGCCACATAATTCCTACAGAAAATCCAACTAAACCTACTGCTGCAAGAGCGATATATTTGTTTGGTACAAATACCATGATAATATAAGCTAATGTGCATAAAACACTACAAAGCACCATATAACTTGAAAGATTAAGCTTTTTGGCGTATTTTGCGTATAAAACGCGAGATATTCCCATCAGGAGTGCAAACATACAAGGGCCAAGCAAATCTCCCATAGTTTTTGAAACTCCCAAAGCTGTTTCAACAAAAATTGATGCCCATTGCGATACTGCAATTTCTGATGCACCTGATGCCAAAATTAAAAGTAAAAAAAGCCAATATATTTTATTTTTAAACAATTTAGAAGAAGATTTTTTTTCTTCCTTTGGCAAGGTGTTTATTGGAACTTTCGCAAAAAGAATTGCGGAAAACAAGGGAATTGATGTCCAGATAAAACCTATAATCCACCAATTTTGACTGCCAAAAAATTGTACAAAAAGCGTGGTTACAAGTATTGCGAGAAACTGTCCCCAACTGTAAAAAGAATGCAAAAAGCTCATATTAGATACTTTCGTATTTTCTGGAATTGCCTCCATAACCGGACTTATTAATACCTCTAAAAGACCGCTTCCGATAGCATATGTTACAGTTGCGATTGATAACGCAAGAAACTTTGATGACATTAAAAAAGTAAGAAATGTCATAAGAATAATTCCGGTAGCAACTAAAAAATTTGCAACAATTGCTGTTTTTCTGTAACCAATTTTATCTATAGTATTTGCGCCGATTATATCGGCAAACATTTGAACCCCAAAATTAATGGAAATAAGTATACCCAGCGCGCCTAGTGACAACCCGAACTGTTTGTGGAAAATAATAAATAAAACAGGAGGGTAGTTGCTCGCTATTGCGCTTGTCATATAGCTTCCGTAACATGCAAGTTTAGTATGTTTATATGATAAAACCATTATTTACACCCGATTTCAATTTACTGTATTATAATAACACAACAAATCTGTAATTGCAATAATTTTAAAAAATAAAAGCAGGCATTTGCCTGCTTTTATTTTTTGGGAAAACTATCCTTTAGACCTACAATACGATTGTAGGTATTTTCATATTTTGTATCCTTTACATAATATCCGTCACGGACAAATTGGAACTTATCTCCAGGCATTGAATCAACCAAAGATGATTCTACCAAAGCACCATTTAAGACTGTTAAAGAATTATCGTTTATATAATCTGTATAGGATTTACCTTCAGGAAGATCGCAAGGATTTTCTAAGGTTGTCAGCTGATCATATAAATGTATATTAACAGGTATAGCGTTTTTAGCCGATAACCAGTGGATTGTTCCCTTAATCTTTCTTCCGTCTAAAGGATTGCCATTTTTAGTTTCGATATCTGCAGTGCAATGGATTTCCTTAATTGTGCCATCATCATTTTTAATGATTTTTTCACATTTTATTATATATGCACCCATGAGGCGAACCTCACCATCAGGCTTTAGACGGAAAAACTTTGGCGGAGGGTTTTCTGAAAAGTCGCTCTCGTCAATGTAAATTTCGCGTGAAAAAAGCACATTTCTTGTTCCTGTTTCAGGTTTTTGAGGATGGTTTGGAAGTTCAAAAAATTCTTCTTTATCCTCAGGATAATTTGTAATTATTAGCTTTATAGGTTTTTGAATAGCAATGCGACGAGGTGCAGAATCATTTAGTTCGTCACGAATGCAGGCTTCAAGCTGTCTTATATCTATAAGATTTTCTGATTTTGCAACACCTGCTTCTTCAACAAAACGCAAAATTGATGTTCCTGTATATCCGCGCCGTCTTAAACCACATAGAGTAGGCATTCTGGGATCGTCCCAACCGTCAACCACATTATTTTCGACTAACTCACGAAGAAAACGCTTTGATAAAACGGTATAGGTAAGGTTCATTCGTGCAAATTCTATTTGACGGGGAAATCCGGGATACGGCTTTGGAACACTTACATTTTCAACAACCCAGTTGTACAATGGTCTATGGATTTCGTAGTTAATATCGCAAAGAGAATGTGTAACCCCCTCTAATGCATCCTGTATGGGATGTGCAAAGTCATAAAGCGGATATATACACCATTTATTGCCTTGACGGTGGTGCTCAACATGACGAATTCTATATATCGCAGGGTCGCGAAGCCAGAAATTTCCTGATGCTAAATCAATCTTTGCGCGAAGTGTATAGGCTCCTTCGGGGAATTCGCCGTCTTTCATTCTGCGGAACAAATCGAGACTTTCTTCAATCGGACGGTCGCGATAAGGTGACACAGC
Source organism: Congzhengia sp. (assembly GCA_045537995.1). Lineage (GTDB taxonomy): Bacteria > Bacillota > Clostridia > UBA1381 > UBA9506 > Congzhengia. Next base: position 6,389 of record JAZSQN010000084.1, read on the forward strand.
AGGATTTTTTAAATCACCGCAATATTTAGGGTCGCGCATTTCCTCAGGGGACAAAGCACATACATATGCAAGACCTTTTTTAATTAGCTCTACTGCGAACTCGTAATCCTGTTCAAAATAGTCAGAGCCGTAAAAGAATCTGTCCTCCCAGTCAAATCCAAGCCAGTGAATATCCTCTTTTATAGCATCAACATATTCAGTATCTTCTTTTGCAGGATTAGTGTCGTCCATACGAAGATTACATATACCGCCAAAACGACGAGCCATACCAAAATCTATTGCCATAGCTTTACAGTGTCCGATGTGTAAATAGCCGTTAGGTTCAGGCGGAAAGCGCGTGTGTATCTTCATGCCTGGATTATTTGCCAAATCTTCTGTTATAAAATTTGATATAAAGTTATTTAATTCTTTTTTGGTTTCTTCCATAACAATAACCTTTCTTTTGTGTTTTAAAGTTCATCTATGGCCATTTTTATTCTCTTTAGAGTTTCATCTTTTCCGAAAACTTCCATTAGTTCTGTTGCACCGCCAGGCGTTACAGCTTGCCTTGCAACTGCTACGCGTACAGCCCACATAACTGCTCCGGCTTTTCTTTCGGTATTTTCCGAAAACTGCTTTAGCTGTTCAAACAAACAGTCGTTACACCAGTTCTCCAATCCTTCTAAAACGGGCAGACACTCAACTAAAATATCCTTACATATTTCAGGAGTTGTTTTATTTTTCTTGTTAGTATAGAGGTCATCAGACATTGGAAGACATTCTGTTACAAATCTGACACTTTCTTTAATATCAGAAAATGTTGCTATTCTTGTATGGAGAAGTCCTCCTAATTTTTTGATATCAATATGTTCAGGGCAGATTTCTTTTAATATTGGCAATGCTTTTTCTTCATAATCTAAAATGCTCAGCTTTTTAATATACTCGGAGTTAAACCAACAAAGTTTTTCGTAATCAAATACCGCAGGAGACTTACTTAACCCCTCAATTGAAAATTTGTTCTTTAAATCTTCCATTGTAAAAAACTCTTCGTTTGTATCCTTAGGACTCCAACCCAAAAGAGCAATATAGTTAATTATCGCTTCGGGAAGATATCCGTCATTTACGAGGTCCTGAAAGCTAACGGCACCGTGTCTTTTTGAGAGTTTTGAAACATTTCCCTCATCATCCTTACCCATCAGGAGGGGTAGATGTACATAATTTGGACGCTCCCAACCAAAAGCATCGTACAATAAACAGTATTTCGGTGTAGAAGTTAAATATTCATTTCCGCGAACTACATGGGTTACTCCCATTAAATAATCATCTACAACATGGCAGAAATTATAAGTAGGATATCCATCTGCCTTTATCATAATCTGGTCACGAAGCTCTGAGTTATCAATTGAAACTTCACCATATACTGCATCAACATAAGATGTAGCACCGTCTAAAGGCATTTTTTGACGGATAACATACGGTATACCTGCTTTTAAATTTTTTTGTATTTCTTCTTCGGATAAATTGCGGCAATGATTATCATAACCGCCTATACCGTTTTCATCTTTTAAAGAATCTAATCGTTCAGATGTACAAAAACAGTAATAAGCGTGACCGCTTCGTACCAGCTTTTCAGCATATTCTTTGTATATAGGCAAACGCTCACTTTGGATGTACGGACCATGCTCGCCGCCAATGATAGGTCCCTCGTCATAGTCGATACCCGTCATTTTGAGTGTTTTAATAATTATATCTGTAGCGCCGTCTACTAATCGAACTTGATCTGTATCTTCAATACGGAGAATGAATTTTCCACCCTTTGACTTTGATAACAGATAGGAGTATAGCGCTGTTCTTAAATTGCCGATATGCATAAAGCCCGTAGGAGACGGTGCAAATCTTGTTACAATAGGATTATTTGACATTTTTACATCCTCTTTTCTTAGCATACATAGATAAATGAATTATATCATAAACAAAGTGACAAGTCAACGCAAAGAAAAAATAAAAAATCGGAACAAATGAAACCTGTTCTGATTTGGTGCTAGCGAGGAAATTGCCCGCCTGCGCGCGGTACTGATACTGTAACATACGAGTATGATTTAAATAATCGCTTAACCGAAAGCAATGAGGTATCAGGAGGAATATCAAAAACCACAAACTATTCCTATGATAATAACGGAAACCAGACAATAAAAACCATTATGACGACAAAACCTTACTCAAACGAAGCAAGCAAAGATTATTTTATTTCAGGAACAACAAATGAAAATATTGCATTATATTCCTATAACTGTTATAATCAACTTATAGAGGCTGACACAAACGGGGTTGTTTCAAGTTACAGCTATGCACCTGACGGATTGAGACATTCAAAAACAGTGGGTGAAGATACAACAACCTTTGTGTATGATAACTCAAACATTGTTGAAGAAATCACGCAAGACGGAGCAAATCAATATTACAGAGGCTTTGAGATTATAAAGAACGATGATAATCTGTATTATATATATAACGGTCAGGGCGATGTGACAATTTTAACCGACAGTACAGGCACAACCATTGCAGACTATTCCTTTGATGCCTACGGAAATCAGTCAGAAGAAAATGATGTTTATAATCCCTTTGGTTACAGAGGAGAGTATACCGATGAAGAGACAGGTTTCATATACTTAAGAGCAAGGTATTATGATACAGAGACGGGTAGGTTTATCAACGAAGACCCAATTAGAGATGGTTTGAATTGGTATGTGTATTGTGGTGGAAATCCTGTGAATTACGTGGATCCGCTAGGGTTAATTGTAACAGCATGGGACAAAGCACATTGCACGCCAGAAGAAATAACAAAACTTCAAGAGGCTACAATACAATGGAATCAAGGCAAACTATTTAGAAATAAACGTATGATGAATGAAGCCCATCTAATTGCAGAAAACATACGTAATAAATACAGAGAAAATGGAGAATATGGGTCAAGTGATGGAAATACAGGTAAAAATGGTGCAATGTATCATAGTGATGTGTATTATGAAAATCAAACGATTTCAGGATCAAAATATAATGTGCCAATACTGAATTTTTCTGTGAACTATGGTGTAGGTGCAGAGGCAAATATTAATTTGAATGGCGTAAAAGTAGTTATAGGAGGAAAAATGTACTACGATTTCACAAATGTAGCATCTAATAATCCTACGCAAAGTCTATCGTTTGCTGCGGAAGTTGTGGCAACGGATAAATTTTCAATTGGGGGAAGTTATACAGCGACTATTGATCCTAGAACTAAGCAAAATTTGGCAAATCAAGGATATGTAGGCATCAAACTTGGCAATAAAACATTTGGTTTTGATTCTTTACCTCAGAAAAAGGATTTTGTAATAGAGTTAGGCGGAGGAGTATACATAGGGGCAGGAGGAATTGCGACAGTAAGGTTAATTATGAGTGAATTGTTTAGACGGCTTTTTAAATAAGTTCTAATTATATTTTGCGCATTAAATTTACAAGGGGAAATCGAAATGTTTAGGAAAAGACTTTTGAGTTTTACAATAGATTTTTTTATTATAATGATACCGCTTTTAATAGTGTGCTTTTTGTATGCTGCGTTTGAGCAAGGAGCAAATGAAGTATTCAAGAAAATACTATATTTTATGGTGTTACTGGCTGTGTTATGGTATGTGTTTGGAATCTACTTAAAAGATATAATAGGTAGAAGGAGTATTGGAAAAAAAATCATGCACCTTAAAATAGAAGACAAAAAAGGTCATGAAGCAAGTATAATTCAGCTAATTGTTCGAAATTTATCATTTTTTATTTGGCCTGTTGAGGCGGTTTTGTTACTGCTTGATAAAGAAAGAATTGGTGATAAAGTTGCGGGGACAAGAGTTGTGGACTGTCAGGTGTCAAGGGGAGGTGTCAAGGTGTCAAGGGGACGGTTCTGTTGACAGGTGTCAAGGGGACGGTTCTGTTGACACACTTGAAAAGGTATGATAAAATGCCCTAGAGGTGATTAAAAATGCCCCGATTAGCACGGGTGTCAAGGGGACGGTTCTGTTGACACGCTTGAAAAGGTATGATAAAATGCCACTGAGGTGATTGAAAATGCCCAGATTAGCACGGCAAAAAAGCGACACAGGATTTTATCATATTTTATTAAGAGGCGTTGGACGTCAAAATATTTTTGAAGATGATGAAGATAAGCAAAGATTTCTTGAAACTCTGGAAAGATACAAGAAAGAATTAAATTTTGAATTACATGCATATTGCCTGATGGGAAATCATGTACACCTGTTAATTAAGGATGTATCAAATCAACTCGATCAGATTA
>JAZSQN010000012.1:0-2825 GCA_045537995.1 Congzhengia sp.
GAAAGCGGAAAAAGTACACTTTGTGAATTTATTCTTGCTATGTTTTATGGGTTGCCCAATGAAACCAAACGCGCAGGTGACGATTTGGCATCTCGCAAGAAGTACCGTCCTTGGAACAGCGAAAACTTTGGAGGAAGACTCTATTTTACGGACGATAACGGACGAAAGTTTGTTATTGAACGCAGTTTTCGTGCTACAAAGAGAAGCGATAAAGCAGTACTTCGCGATGCTGACACTTGGGAGGAAATAGGAGACGCAGAAGAAATAGGAGAAACCTGTTTTGGTTTGAGTAAAGATGCATTTTTAAAAACTTTGTATATTAAAAGCTTTGGTGCGGATAGTTTAAAAGGTGACGGCGGAGAAATAATGTCAAAGCTTTCTAATTTAGAGACATCAGGAAATGAAGATGTATCTTATTCTAAAATTATAAACTCAATGGAAAGAGAAATTTTTGGTTTAAAGACCAAAACAGGTAAAGGCGGAAAAATTACCGCGTTAGAAGAAAAAATAACAGCTTTAAATAATGAACGCTTGCTTGCGTCTATGACCTATTCCGGATTGGAAAATGATAAAAAAATTTCTCAGAATTTAAAAAACGAGGCCGAAAAAAAAGAAAAAGAGGCAAAAATTTTAGAAAAAGAATATGCTGTCGCCTTACAGCACGAAAAATACATCTCACAGAAAAAAGTAGAAGAAACAAAGGCTGTAATTAAAAGCAGACTAGAATCAGAAGAAGAAAAATTAAAAGATTTGAAATCACAAATCGAAAGAATAAATAAAGAAGATGAACCGTTAATATCTGCAGAAGAAATAAGCCGTGCAAGAGCGTTGGAAACCAAGAGACTTTTAGCAGAAGAAAAGATGGTCGAAGCAAAAAAATGCGTTCCTGAAAAAGTGCGACCGTTGCTTGATGAAAAAAGAGTAATACCTGGATTTTTTGGATTAGTAATCTTTATTATAGGTTTTTTAATAAAATCTTTAATTACCTACATAGCGGGAATGCTTATTGCTGTTGTCGGAATATTGGTGTGCTTATTTATAAACCTTAAAAAACGCAAAGATGACGATAAAAAGAGAGAAGCTTATTATGAATTAAAACACGAATTTGACAGAATAGACGAAGAGTTAAGCAGTGTTTTTAATCTCTATGGAGTTTCAAATGCAGATGAGCTTTCGACACTCTTTGTATCAGCAAATGATAAAGAAAAGCGTGTTTTTCTGTTGGAACAACAAATAAAAGATTGCGAAAAGGAGATAGAGGTCTTTAAAAAAACTCTTTCTGAAGAAACAGAATATATAGAGTTTTCAGAAACTGTCGCAGAATACGATGGAGAAAACGCACAAAAGCTATTTGAAAAAATCAATGCGGTAAAAGCCGAACAAAAAGAAATGACAGAAAGAGCAAACGAAATTTTGGTGCGTGTTGCAAGAGAAACTGCTGAAATACGAACAGAAGATGAAATAATATCAGAGCTTGAGGCAATATCAGCAGAAAAAAAAGAATCTGAAAAGCGTTACAATGCTTTGATGAAGGCGTACGACTGGCTTAATTTATCTCATCAGGAAATAAAAAACAACTTTGCACCAAAACTAAACGAAAAAGCATCGTCAATACTTTCTCAATTAACAAATGAGAAATACACCGATTTAAAGACAAGCGACAGCTTTGATATAAATGTAAAATCGGTTGGAGGAGAAATTGTTGAAGCAGGATTTATGAGTCGGGGAACATACGATTTATTATACATTGCTTTAAGAATTGCTTCAATGAGCGTTTTGACTGACGGAAATATTCCGCCAGTGATTTTAGATGACGCTTTTTCGCAGTTTGATGATTTAAGACTTATAAGGGCTATTGATTTAATTACTGAGAATGATGAGTTTTCTCAGACAATACTCTTTACCTGCCACGAAAATTATAAAGAACTATTTAAAAGCCGTAATATAAATATTGTGGAACTAGAATAAAAATCTTGCAATGAGCAGTATTTTATGGTATAATTAACAGATAGTTGTGAAAACGAAGGAGAAATAAAAATGCAGAATGTATTTGACATCTTAAAAGAGCGCGGTCTTATTGCTCAGACAACGCACGAGGATGAAATAAGAGAACTTCTCGAAAAAGGGAAGGTTACTTTTTATATAGGCTTTGATCCTACAGCGGACAGTCTTCATGTCGGCCATTTTTTGCAGATGGTTGTAATGCGCCATATGCAAAACGCAGGACACCGTCCTATAGCTTTAGTAGGTGGCGGAACAGGTATGGTTGGAGACCCGTCAGGCAGAACAGATATGCGCCAGATGATGACTGTTGAAACAATAAATCACAACTGCGAACAGTTTAAAAAGCAGTTGTCATCTGTTATTGATTTTTCAGACGGCAAGGCGATAATGGTAAATAATGCTGATTGGTTAAGAGATTTAAACTATATAGAATTTTTGCGTGAAATCGGCTCATGCTTTTCTGTAAATGAAATGTTAAGAGCTAAATGCTTCCAGACAAGATTTGAAAAAGGTCTTTCATTTCTGGAATTTAATTATATGCTCATGCAGAGCTATGATTTCTTGGAATTAAATAAAAGATACGGTTGCGTAATGGAATTGGGCGGAGACGACCAATGGAGTAATATCTTAGGAGGTATTGACCTTTGCCGCAGAAAAGCAAACAAGCAGGTTTACGGTATGACATTTACGCTTTTAACCACATCAGATGGTAAGAAAATGGGTAAAACTGCAAAAGGTGCTTTGTGGCTTGATCCTGAAAAAGTATCTCCTTACGAATTCTATCAATATTGGAGAAATGTTGATGATGCAGATGTAGTAAG
>JAZSQN010000098.1:0-13041 GCA_045537995.1 Congzhengia sp.
TTTACGGTTGTACGCATTTGCGTACAACCGTTTTTTATTGTAGTGCTTATTAAATAATAAATGTCTTGAAAAGAGTAGTTTTATTTGTTATAATGATAAGGTAATTAAATAAAAAACAACAGGAGGTAAAAATGGGTATTATTAATGACAATTTCATGCTTAAAAACAAAGTCGCGTATAAACTGTATCACGATTTTGCAAAAGATTTACCAATTATTGATTATCACTGTCATCTTTCACCTAAGATGATTGCTGAAAACTACCACTTCAAAAATGCGTATGATTTATTCTTAGGCGGAGACCACTATAAGTGGCGTCAGATGAGATCTAACGGAATTGACGAAGCCTATATCACAGGGGATAAGGACGAATATGAAAAGTGGGTTGGTTTTGCAAAAACAACACCTCTTTTGATTGGTAATCCGCTCTATCATTGGACAAGTCTTGAACTTAAAAGATACTTTGATATTGATACACCTTTAACAGAAGAAACTGCTAGAGAAATCTGGGATAAATGCAACGAGCTTCTTAAAAAAGAGGAGTTTTCTGCACAAAATCTTATAAAACGCTCAAATGTTGAGATTATCTGTACAACAGATGATCCTGCCGATGATTTGAGATATCATATTCAATTAAGAGAGGAAGGATTCCCTACAAAGGTGCTTCCTACAATGCGTCCTGATAAGCTTGTTAATATTGATAAAGTAGAGTTTATGGGATATATCAAAGAAAATGGTATAGAAACATACGAACAAGCTCTTAGCTGGATTGCTGACAGAATAGATTTTTTCAATGATAATGGGTGCAAGTTGTCAGATCATGCGTTAGAGTATGTACCGTTTGCTTTGGGTGATGCAAAAGCGGTTTTTGATAAAAAAATAAGCGGAAAAGAACTTACACAAGAAGAAATAGATATCTATAAAACTGCAATTCTTTCTGAATGTGCAAAACATTATAAGAAGTATAGATGGGCTATGCAATTACATATAGGTGCACTCAGAAATAACAACTCCAAAATGTTTAAAAAGCTTGGAGCAGATACGGGCTTTGACTCAATTAACGACCTTTGCATTGCAGAAAAACTCTCAAAGTTTTTAGATAATTTAAATGCTCAGGATATTTTACCTAAAACTATTCTTTACACATTAAATCCTAAGGATAATTATGTATTGGGAACAATGTTGGGTAATTTCCAGTCAGAAGTTCCGGGAAAAATTCAGTTTGGTTCGGGCTGGTGGTTTAATGATAATCGCGACGGCATGGAAGAGCAGATGAAAGCGCTTGCAAATCTTGGTTTATTTGGAAAATTTGTAGGAATGCTTACTGATTCCAGAAGTTTCGTATCTTATCCAAGACATGAGTATTTTAGAAGAATTTTATGTAATCTTGTAGGTCGTTGGGTTGAAGAAGGAGAGTATCCTGAAGATTATGACTCATTAAGAACAATAATTGAGGGAATTTCCTATAAAAATGCAAAAGAATATTTTGAATTTTAAATAAAAGGCAGAGCGTTATGCTCTGCCTTTTATAATTCGTATTCGTATCTTTTTCTTTTAATATAATAACTTCCGTGTGTAAAGCCTATACTTTTTAGCATTTCTTGCGCTTCAAAAAAGTATGCGGCAATATTTTCTTTTTTGTGTGCGTCACTTCCTAAAGTTATGATTCTTCCACCCAATTGATAATACCTTCTTAGAATGTTTTCATCAGGCATAAATTTATTCCATGACAATAATTTTCCTGAAGTATTCACTTCTAAAGCTTTTTTAGTTTCAATAACTCCTTTTAAAACCTCATCCATGTGAGGGTAGAAATAAGATTCAACAAGATTTCTTTTTGAAATACCGTTTATATATCTAAACGGAAATGTTAAATGCGTTATAACATCTACATCAGCATAGTATGCCAAAGATGCAAGACGCTCGTAATATTTAACTACAAAATCCTTTAAAATCTCCATCGGAATAACAGAGGCACATTTTTTTAAGCTTCGGTATGGGGTGTCAGAAAAATTAAATTTAAATGTAGGTTCAGAATGGGCAGAACCTAAAATGCAATCAAAGTCCAAATCGTAAAAAGATTCACGAAAAGAAGGAGGATATTCATCATCTCGCTCAACACCAGATAATACTAACAGTTTTCCTTCGTATTTTTCTGATGCAGACTTTGTATCAAAAAAAGATTTTCTAATATGCTCATAAGCTGTACAGCCATCAGGCTGTGGCAATGAGTGGTCAGTTATTGTTATAGCAGTTGCCCCAATATCAATTGCTGCTTTGCAAATATCATCAATCGTATTGTTGGCATCTATTGAATGTTCCGAATGGATATGGCAATCATATATTTTCATATCTACACCTCGCAATTATTATATCACAAAAAAATAAGGGCTGCAATATTTTGCAGCCCTGACGATACTTTTTATGTGGCTAACAGATGTAAAAATAAATTTCACATTGAAAACACCTCTAAAGTAAAAACCTTCGTTTTATAACTTCACAGTATCGTCTGTAACGAAAGATATGTTCTCTATCACACAACCTAACCGACCATATCAATTACTCGTTACAGTAGTATTATATGTACTAAAGGTTTTTTTATTTATGGTAAATTTTAGTTTTTTGCGTATTCAACTAAATCGCCTATTGCAGATTTATCTGTAAAGTCACCGTCTGCATCGCACAAGTCTATAAGCATTTTTTCCATATCTGTAGGATTTTCTTTTGATGACATTATCTTTTTAAGCATTTTTATAGCTGCTTTATGAGGTGCAGAAAGTTCTGACATTATCATTCTTCCTAAAAAATTATAAACTTTTATATTATTTAGCATATAAGGCTTAAAATTCTTCTCAATCACTTCGTGATCGTAGTATTCACGCACATTTAAAGGTGTTATACCTGTAGTGTATACTATAAGCTTTTTATCCTTTAATTTTTCAAAATTTTTGGTAATGAGATTCACGCCTGCGATAATCTCAGCGTAAAGCCCACCGCCGTAAATTATTGTATCATAATCTAAAAGATTGTCCGCCTTAATTTCTTTAGCATCAAAACATTTACAGTTAAGCTCTTTTGATATCCATTCAGCATATGTTTTTGTAGAACCATATTTTGACTTGTAAATTACAATTGTACTCATTGTTATCTCCTTTCAAATTTTGATGCTGATTCTATGTGTTCAGTATTTGGGAACATATCTACAGGTGTAACCTCAACTAGTTTATAACCGTTCTCACATAAGAATTTCGCATCTCGTGCAAGTGTTGCGGGGTTGCAGGAAACATATATAATTTTCTCAGGATTAGAAGATGTTATAGCCGAAAGTGTTTTTTCATCGCTGCCTTTTCTCGGCGGATCAATGATAACAACATCAGGTCTTACATTTGTGCTTATTATTTTTGGTACGATATTTTCTGCTGCGCCGCAATAGAACTCTGTGTTATTTAAATTGTTTCTTTGGGCATTTTTTTTGGCATCAGAAATTGCAGCATCGACTATTTCAATACCAATTACCATTTTTGCATATTTTGCTGCACAAAGAGAAATTGTGCCGATTCCGCAGTAAATGTCTAAAACCGTTTTTTCTTTATCTAAGTCTGCGTATTCTAATGCTTTTTTATAAAGTATTTCTGTTTGGGTTGGGTTGACCTGAAAAAAACTGTGGGGCGATATATTAAAATCAAGACCTAAAATACTGTCTGAAATTGTATCAGCACCCCAAAGAGTAATATTTTTATCACCTAAAACGAGATTGTTTTTTGCCGAATTTACATTTAAAATTATGCTTTTTAAATTGTAACCGCAAAAGTCAGAATCAGTAAATTTAGATATGAGTTTATCTAAATTTTTAATTTTTTCATTTGCAGTAGAAATCACAATCATCAAATCACGACTGTGATAGCCTGTTCTTACAAATACGCGCCGTATAAACCCTGAGGCAGTTTTTTCATTATACGCTGGAATTTTTTCTTCATTCATAAAGTCAAGAACTAATGAAAGAACTTTTGTTGCACAGTCCTCACCTGTTGCACAGCTTGTAAGTTCAACAATATCATGGCTCTTTGATTCGTAAAAACCACCTATTGCGCATCCGTTTTTCTCTCCTACAGGAAAAACCATTTTATTACGGTAATTTTTCGGATTGTTCATGCCAATCGTATTGCAAACAATATTATCAGCATTCTCAATCTTTCCAATCCTCTTTAGAGTATCAATTATATGTTGGCGTTTTAATTCCAATTGTTTTTGGTACTTGATATGTGAAAGAGGGCAGCCGCCGCATGAAGAAGAAACACAGCAATAATCAGTTTGTCTTGTGGGTGATGAGGTTAAAATTTTATTCGTGCCTGCAGTAATATATGACTTGTGCTCCGTAAAAATTCGAGCTTCTACCGTTTCGCCCGCAAGAGTACCATAAACAAAGCAAATCTTACCGTCAAGATAAGCTATTCCTCGTCCGTCTGACGCGGTTTTTACAATATCTAGTTTAACAATATCATTTTTCTTCATCTAATCACCCTATTTATAAAAATCTCTTACAAAAGTAAGAGATTTTTATATCAATTCATCTTTTTTAGCTTGCCCGCCATTTTATCTCTATCTTGTTTTGTCAGAATCTTTTTGCGCAGTCTTATGTTTTCAGGTGTTATCTCAACAAGTTCATCATCGGAAATAAATTCCAGACATTGCTCAAGGCTCAAAACAACAGGCGGAGTGAGTTTAACAGTATCATCACTGCCTGCAGCACGCATATTTGTAACATGCTTTTTCTTACAGACATTCACTGTCAAGTCTTCATTTTTTGCGTTTTCGCCGACTATCATGCCTTCGTAAACCTCGACGCCTGGTCCTAAGAAAAGTGCACCGCGAAGTTCGGCGTTTAAAAGACCGTAGGCTACAGTTGTGCCGGTTTCCCAAGCAATCATTGAACCGCGATTGCGGGTTGTGATATCGCCTTTGTACTCTTCAAAACCCTCTAAAATAGAGTTCATTACACCGTTTCCTTTGGTATCAGTTAAAAATTCGCTTCTGTAGCCAATCAAACCTCTTGAAGGAATTTTAAACTCTAAACGCATATAACCGTCATTAGCAGGATACATATTTTCCATTTGCGCTTTTCTTGTACCGAGTTTTTCTATAACATTTCCTGAAAATTCATCAGGTACATCTATTACCAAATGTTCCATAGGCTCTAATTTTTTGCCGTTTTTCTCTTTAAATATAACTTGAGGGCGCGAAACTTGAAATTCATATCCCTCGCGCCTCATTGTTTCTATCAAAATTGAAAGATGAAGCTCTCCGCGACCGGATACTTTAAAGCTATCTGCACTATCTGTTTCTTCAACCTTTAAGCTTACATTTGTTTCAAGCTCACGAAAGAGTCTGTCTCTTAAATGTCTGCTTGTCACGAATGTTCCCTCACGGCCAGAAAAGGGACTGTTGTTTACCATAAAGTTCATTGAAATGGTAGGCTCATCCACTTCGATAACAGGCAATGGGTCTATATTATCCAGTGCGCAGATTGTCTCGCCTATATTAAAGTCCCCAAGTCCTGAAATACATATAATATCACCGGCAGGCACTTCTTCAACCTCTGTTCTTGTCAAACCCTCGAAGGTGTAAATTCTTCCTGCTTTTACATTCGTGACAGTGCCGTCAGCATGGCATAAAGCCACAGTTTCTCCGTATTTTGCAGTACCTCGTGAAATTTTTCCGACTGCTATTTTTCCTATATATTCATCGTGGTCTATATTTGAAATTCGCACCTGAAGAGGTTCGTCCTTTGAACCTTTTGGAGCAGGAACACTATCTAGAATGACATCAAATAAAGGTGTTAAATCATTTTTTAAATCATTCAAAGATAAACCGCATATGCCTTGCTTTGCAGAAGCATAAACAACAGGAAAATCTGCCTGTTCATCACTTGCGCCTAAATCGATAAATAAATCTAAAACCTCATCAATAACCTCCTCGCATCTTGCCTGAGGACGGTCAATCTTATTTATGACAACAATGGGCTTTAAGTTAAGCTCTAATGCCTTTTTTAATACAAAGCGCGTTTGTGGCATTGCACCTTCAAATGCATCAACGACCAAAAGCACACCTTCAACCATACCGAGTACACGCTCAACTTCGCCTCCGAAATCTGCGTGTCCGGGAGTGTCAACAATATTTATTTTTGTATTGTTATGCATAACAGATGTATTTTTTGAAAGTATAGTAATTCCTCGTTCGCGTTCTAAATCATTTGAATCCATTACGCGATCCTTTACCTGTTCGTTATCACGGAAAATGCCGCTGTTTTTAAACATAGCATCGACTAAAGTTGTTTTTCCGTGATCTACATGGGCAATTATTGCAATATTTCTGATATTAGTATTTTCCAAAAAAATTCCTCCGATGTTTAAGAATCAAAAATCTACATTAATATTTTAGCACAAAATGCCTAAATGTCAAATAAAAATTGACATATTAAAGCTTTTTTGATAAAATAAAAAATAGTTTTAAAAAAGGAGATAAAAGTGTGATTTTAGGGCATTTAGGAATAAGAGATAATAATTTGACCATAGGTGGCGTTGATACCGTAGAATTAGCACAAAAGTATGGTACGCCGCTTTATGTTCTGGATGAAAATAAAATACGCGAAAACGCAAAGCTCTATGTCGATTCCATACAAAAGTATTATGGTGGCAAAGGGATGGTTCTTTATGCAAGTAAAGCAATGTGCATAAAAGAACTTTGCCGTATTGTTGAAAGTGAAAATATGGGAATAGATGTGGTTTCGGGCGGTGAAATGTATACTGCATATTCTGCAGGATTTCCGATGGAAAAGGTTTATTTTCATGGAAACAATAAAACCGTTAGCGAGATAAAAATGGCACTTGATTTTGGAGTGGGAAGATTTGTTGTTGATAATGAATACGAACTTTCGCTTCTAAGCAAGCTGGCAAAAGAAAAGGGAAAAACTGCAAATGTTCTTTTTAGAATAAAACCGGGTATTGATGCCCATACTCATGATTTTGTAAAAACAGGACAGATAGATTCAAAGTTCGGTGTTGCGCTCGAAACAGGCGAGGCAATTGAAATTGTGAAAAAGGCAGCAAATACAGAAAATATAAATTATTGCGGTGTTCATTGTCATATTGCATCTCAGGTGTTTGAAGCACAACCATTTTGTGAAGCGGCAGAAGTGATGATGAGATTTATAAAGGAAGTAAAAGATGTCTGCGGCATAACTACAAAAGAGCTCAATTTAGGAGGAGGCTTTGGCACTGCCTACACAGAAAATGATACTCCTATTGAATATGACAAATATATGGAAGCTGTAAGTAAGGTTGTTCATAATATGGCAGAGGAATTGGATGTAGAGCTTCCTTTTATCTTAATGGAACCGGGTAGAAGTATTGTGGCAGCTGCTGGCATAACACTTTACACAATAGGCGGGGTTAAGGTAATTCCTGATATCCGCACATATGTTTCTGTTGACGGCGGTATGGCGGATAATCCAAGATACATTCTATATCAGTCAGAATATACATTTGAAATAGCAGGAAAGGTGAATGAGCCTAAAACAGATATTGTTACAATTGCAGGTAAGTGTTGCGAGTCGGGAGATTTGCTAGGTGAAAATGTGAAACTCCAAAAAGCCGAAGTCGGTGATATTTTGGCTGTGCTCACAACCGGTGCATACAACTATTCTATGGCAAGCCATTATAATCGCATCCCTAATCCTGCGGTAGTTATGGTAAAAGACGGACAATCACGGGTAGTCGTAAATGCCGAAACCTATGATGACATTTTGAAAAATGATATATAAAGGTAAAAAACTCAGTAAAATATTTTACTGAGTTTTTTTATATCATTTTTTGAGTTTGGAATATTTAGATACGCACCTGCATAGAGTTTAACAAGAAATAAAGAAAGCGGGTGCGAAAATTGGAAATTAAAAAAGGAAATATAAATTTAAAGGAGCAGATAGCGGGTTCAAGCAGCAGCGTATTAGTTGAAGGCGATATCGTTGTGCCAGATACAAAACCCGATATGACAGAAATTTTAGTTGCGGATGCAAATGCTGTAATTGAAGGCACAGAGTATAAAAATGATGAATTGATTGTAAGCGGAACAGTGTTTTTTAAGGTATTATACAAACCCGATGAAGATGCAGAGCTTAAAAGCTTAGAGCATGCTTTTGGGTTTTCACAAAAAATTGATATCAAAGCAAATGAAAACGCCGAGTTTATGACTGAAGTTACAACTGAGCACATAGGTTTTACTATGATAAATTCAAGAAAGCTTTCTGCTAAGGTTATGCTTTTGATAAAAGCATTATGCTATGAAGAAAAGATGTATGAACCAATAATCGAGGCACAAGGCGATGAGATTGAGAGTCGCGAGAAAAAATATAGTATATATATACCAATGTCCGATACAGAATCAGAAATTTCACTTTCTGACCTTTTAACAGTGCCTGATGATATGCCTGATATTGATGAAATTTTAAAGATAGATACATGGGTGACTGCTAGTGACCATAAAGTTATGAACGGAAAGGCTATGGTACATGGCGATTTGCATATCACAACAATATATACCGCAGCAGGCGAAGATAAAAAGACTGTAAGCGTTAAGCACACTGTTCCATTTACCGAAATTGTGGAAGCACCGGGAGCAGATGAGCAAAGTGCTGTTAATGTGAATTTTTGGATTAAAAATATCTTCGCTGCCTCAAAAGGTGATATAAACGGTGATACCAAGATTATAAGCATAGAAGGAATAATTTGTTCAAGGGTGAAAGTATGCAAAAGTGTAGTTGAAAGAATAGTTGATGACTGTTATTTCCTTTCGGGTAAAACCGAACTTCTAAAAGACAGCATGAAGATATATGAATATGTAACTTCTGAAAATGTGTGCATATCAGAAAACCAAATGGCAAACCTGCCCAAGAATGTGACAGTTGATGAAATAATAAGTGTATCTGCAAAACCGATATTAAGAGACGCTTGTTGGGAAAATGGTATTATAAAGATCAAAGGCTCTTTAGTTACATTTCTTATTTACAGAGATGATCAAGAAGGCATTCGTTGTGCAGTTACAGAAAGCGATATTAATTGGCAAAAGCCTTTATCCGATTCTACCGAAATAGAAACAAGGTTGTATACAGAGGATATAGATGCCCGTAAAACAGATGACGGTGTACAAATTATTGCGAACATCGGCCTCTTTATGAAGGCATTAAGACCGCGCAGAATAGATATTTTAACAGATTGTAATTTCAAGGAAGAAAATGAAAATAAAAAGTATCCGAGTATGGTTATATATTTTGCAAAAGATGGAGATACAGTATGGAGCATAGCAAAAAAATACCGTACAAAAGCGGAAAAAATTAAAAGTGCTAACAAACTGGAAACGGAAAAAATAGCGTCAGGAAGAAGAATATTGATTCCAAAAGCATAAAAAAGAGCCGACATATGTCGGCTCTTTTTTAATTTTCTGCCAAGAAAGCGTTAATTCTTTCAACTAAAGCGTCGGCATCTTCGCCATGAACTGCGCAAGCCTCTGCAACAGATTCACCTGAAGCGGAAGGACAACCTAAGCAATGCATCCCGATTTCGAAGAAAAACTGTGCTGTTTCAGGATTTAGTCTTAAAACATCTGCAATAATTGTTTCCTTTGTAATTTGTGCCATAATAATCTACCTTTCTATAGTTGTTTATTTTCATATAAATTGTTTCCGTGACTATCTATTACAACAGTGACGGGCATATTTTTCACAATAAGTTTTTTAATTGATTCCGGTCCCAAGTCCGGATAGGCAATGACTTCAACAGATTTAACGCACTCAGAATAAAGAGCGCCTGCACCGCCGATAGCTGCCAAATATACAGCGCCATGTTTAACTATGCTTTTTTTGACCGATTCGTCTCGGTCTCCTTTTCCTATCATTGCAATAAGGCCTAATTCTAAAAGTTGAGGTGTGTATTTATCCATTCTGCAACTTGTTGTAGGCCCGCATGAGCCAATAATGTCACCGTCTTTTGCAGGGCAGGGACCTGCGTAGTAAATAGTTTGATTTTCTATATCAAAGGGAAGTGTCTCACCAGAATTTAATGCATCTGACATTCTTTTGTGAGCTGCATCTCGGGCTGTGTAAATTGTACCTGATATAGTTATATTATCTCCTGCTTTTAAAGTTTTAATTATGTCTTTTGTGAAGGGAAGTGTAATGTGCAAAGTGCCTTCCTCCGTCATATTTTTTTCGCTTTTTTAATATTATATTATAAATAAAAATTAATTTCAATAGCACATAAAAAATTTTTAATGAAAACAGTAAAATGTAAGCAATTTTTAAAAATATTATGTAAACTACGGTGATTTTACGCGAAAAAGTTATTAACATTGTCAACAGAGTTTTCAACAAGAAAAATTATAAAAAATGCGATTTTTACGATAGTTATTAACATTATCAACAGGTTATCAACAGATTTTCGTGGTTTTTTGCCAAAGTCGTAACAGGTTGGTAAACGCGATTTAATCAAGAAAAAACATAAAGTTTACATAATATTATTACAAGGAGGTTAAATATAATTTGGGCAAAAAGTTAGTAAATATTTTATCTATTGCACTAATATATTGTGGTGCCGTATTTGGTGCGGGTTTTGCTTCCGGAAGAGAAATTTTTACATTCTTTTCGTGCTACAAAACAGCGGGAATTATATCGTCAATTTTTGTAGGTTTTCTGTTTTCTTTTTTTGGATTTGCCGTTTGCAGATATGCTAAAATGAAAGAACTTTACAATACAGAACAATATTTTAAGGAACTCTTTCCAGATTTTTTTGCAAAGACATTTGGACTTATAGCAAATGTTTTTTTGGTGTTATCATTTTGTATTATGATAACAGGGTGTGGTGCGCTGTTTTTTGAACAGTTTAAAATTGCACCAATTGCGGGTTCTTTGATATCTTTAATGATATGTTTTATTACAATTAAAAATGATGTATCAGGTCTTAAATATTTCAATTTTTTAGCAACTCCGTTTATGATTATCGGAATAGTGATTTTGTGTTTGATTTCGGATAAAAGAGAAATGGTTTCTAAAGAGAATGTTTTTCCGGCGCTGTTTTCCGGACTTCTATATATAAGCTATAATATGGTGTCAGCTGTGGCAGTGTTGGTGTCAATATCTAAAATGGCCCGAAATTCAAACGAGGCAGCAGTTGGAGGAGCGTTGGGCGGAGTTATGGTTGCGGTTCCTCTTTTGCTCATGACAGAAGTTTTGGCAGCAAATCCGAACCTTTGCGATGCCGCACTTCCGTTTTTTACCTTGATAAGTAAAACATTCCCAAAACTTGCTATAGTATGCGCAATTATTTTGTATCTCGCAATGATGACGACAGCGGTTTCATCAGGAGTATCTGTTTTAGCAGGCATTGCGCCTAAAAAAAGCGGGAAATACGCATATTTATTATGTGTTCTGGCGTTTTTGACATCATTTATACCTTTTACAACACTTGTTCAAACAGTGTATTCGGCGTTTGGGATGATAGGTATAGTGCTGATAATAAGAATTTTTATAAAAATATTTAGAAAATAAGAGAAAAAAGAATAAAACATAAGAAAAATTGAGAAAAAATAAGTTATTTTAAACAAATGAGCTTAAATACATACTTTTTCCGGTTGCAAAGGCACAGGAAAAATGCTATTATAGTGAAGTGCCACTTGAAGACGAGGAAATGTCGGGGTTTGGCGCAGTTTGGTAGCGCACTTGGTTTGGGACCAAGGGGCCGGGGGTTCAAATCCCTTAACCCCGACCATTTTAAGTGTATAATGTGCTGGCGTAGCTCAGTTGGTAGAGCAGCTGATTTGTAATCAGCAGGTCGCGGGTTCGAGTCCCATCGCCAGCTCCATTTTTTTAATACTGAGGAAGAGTTCCCGAGTGGCCAAAGGGGGCAGACTGTAAATCTGTTGCTTGTAGCTTCGGTGGTTCGAATCCACCCTCTTCCACCATAAAAACAGATACGACTTTTGTCGTATCTGTTTTTATTTTGTCAGGAGGATTCGCCCAAAAGATATAAGATGTTTATGCATATCCGTCATATCTCTTTTTATTATGTTTTCTCAATTCCAGATAGTAAGATGTAAAAAAATGATACTCGTGATGTAAAAAATGAATCTTTTTTTAGTAAGGAAAAAACATTATAATATAAGTAATAACAAACAAAAGGAGCGATTTTATGAGCCGTTTTGATGAAGCAAAAGTAATTTATAAAAATCTTGGCGTAGATGTAGAAAGAGCACTTGAAATTTTAAAAGAAGTTCCGATTTCTATGCATTGTTGGCAGGGCGATGATGTAATTGGTTTTGATAATGACGGAGGTCTTTCAGGTGGTATTCAGACCACAGGTAATTACCCCGGCAGAGCGAGAACTCCTGAAGAACTCATGGCGGATTTTGATAAAGCAATGAGTCTCGTTCCCGGCAAGAAAAAACTCAATCTTCACGCGTGCTATGCGATTTTTGAGGGCGAAAAAGTTGACCGTGACGCACTCCGTCCTGAACATTTTGCACCTTGGGTGAAATTTGCAAAAGAAAGAAATATGGGTATAGATTTTAATCCTACATTCTTCTCACACGATATGGTAAAGGATAATTTAACCCTTTCTTCCCCTGATGAGGAAGTGAGAAAGTTCTGGGTTGAACACGGAAAGCGCTGTATTGAGATTTCTGAATATCTTGCAAACGAAACAGGGATTCCCTGTGTTATGAACATCTGGATTCCTGACGGCTACAAAGATATTCCCGCAGACTGTCTTGGCCCCAGAGAAAGGTTCAAAAAGTCCTTGGATGAGATTTTGTCAATGGATTATGATAAATCAAAAGTTTACATTTGTCTTGAATCAAAAGTATTTGGTATCGGTATGGAGTCATATACAGTAGGTTCTGCAGAATTCTGCCTTAACTATGTAAATGCAAAAGGTATTACGCCCTTAATGGATAACGGCCACTATCATCCTACAGAAGTGGTTTCTGATAAAATTTCAGC
>JAZSQN010000161.1:0-2214 GCA_045537995.1 Congzhengia sp.
GAAGAACGATGGCGCAAAGAGGGCACGAACTGGTTTTTGGCGCAGGAGATAATGGACTGATGGGTGCAGTAGCTCGCGGTGTTTACGAAATGCATGGGAAAATAACTGGCGTTGCTCCAACTTTTTTTAATGTTGACGGCGTTTTGTTTCCGCATTGCACGAAGCTTATTTCAACTGAGACAAGGCGCGCAAGAAAAAAGATTTTAGAGGAAGAAGCTGATAGTTTCATTATGGTTCCCGGCGGGGTAGGAACATTTGATGAGTTTTTTGAGATACTGACATTAAAGCAACTTCAACAGCACAATAAGGCACTTGCTATTTTTAATATTGATGGTTACTTTGACGAACTTTTGGCCATGATGAAGATGGCAGCAGATAAGGAATTCATTTCTGATATGACGCTAAATCTTTATGAAGAGTTTAAAGATGTTGAAAAGATGCTTGATTATTTGGAAAATTATGTCCCGAAAGATGAGGATATTTATAGGTTGAGAAATCTTTTGGAAGAAAAAATGTAAACAAAAGAGGCTGTTATTTAACAGCCTCTTTTGTTATAAATAGAAAAAATGAAAAAAATGTTGCAAAAGGTAGTAAAAGAGGTATATAATTAATTTATCTTATATACTTAACGAAATGGGGAAAAATATGAAAGTATTTAAACCGATGCTCCTTACTGATATAAAAAAGTACAGTGCGTCGCAATTGACAAAGGATATTATAGCAGGTATTATTGTTGCAATTATCGCATTGCCTTTATCTATTGCTTTAGCTATTGCATCAGGAGTAGGACCTGAAGCCGGTATTTATACTGCTATTGTTGCAGGATTTATCACGGCTTTTTTTGGAGGTTCAAGCGTTCAGATTTCAGGGCCTACCGCAGCATTTGCAACGATTGTTGCAGGCATTGTTGCAAAAAGCGGAACGCAAGGCTTGGCACTTGCTACAATCATTGCGGGTATTTTGCTCATAATTATGGGAGCTTTTAAATTCGGAAATTTAATAAAATATATTCCGTTTACGATAACAACAGGATTTACTGCGGGTATTGCGGTGACTTTGGTTATCGGTCAGATGAAAGATTTTTTTGGAGTTACATATCAAAATGGTGAAGCGCCGATAGAAACTTTAGAAAAATTCCGTGCGTTTTTTGTTAATGTAAACACTGTGAATATAGAGGCGTTAATTGTAGGCGCTGTCTGCCTTGTGATTTTATTTGTATGGCCTAAAATATTTGATAAAATTCCTGCATCTTTAATAGCAGTTGTAGCGGGTGTTTTGATGGTAAAGGGTCTTAATATGAATGTAAATACTATAGGTGACCTGTTTAAAGTAAGCCGCGAACTTCCGAAATTCAATATGCCTGCACTTGATATTAGTTCTATTAAAGCTATTCTTCCTGATGCATTTACAATTGCAGTTTTGGCAGGTATTGAATCTTTGTTATCTTGTGTTGTTGCGGACGGTATGGCAAATAAAAAACACCGTTCAAATACTGAGTTAATAGGACAGGGTTTAGGAAATGTAGCCTCAGCGTTATTTGGAGGAATACCTGCAACAGGAGCCATTGCAAGAACTGCAGCGAATATAAAAAACGGCGGAAGAACCCCGATTTCTGCTATGGTTCACTCTGTAGTACTTTTGTTGATTCTTGTGATATTAATGCCGTATGCATCGTGGATTCCGATGCCTGCAATTGCAGCGATTTTAATAAATGTAGCATACAATATGTGCCAATACAAGCAGTTTGCGCACATTTTAAAAACTTCTCCCGGCAGTGATATCTTTGTGCTTGTGGCGACATTTTTCTTGACAGTTATTTTTGACCTTGTTGTAGCTATCGAATTTGGTGTTTTGGCAGCTTGTGTACTTTTCATGAAAAAAATGAGTGACGAAACAACGATTGAAAGCTGGAAGTATACAGAAGATGAAAATGAGGACCCCGAGAGTCTGGAAAAAAGAAGAGTGCCTAAACATACAAGCGTATATGAGCTTAACGGACCTTTGTTTTATGCAGTAGTTGGTGAAATCTCAAAGATAACTCCTGAAGCTGACACCAAATGTATTATTTTCAGAATGAGGTCTGTAATTTCTGTAGATACAGATGCTCTTCGCGCACTTTCGGATTTTGTTGAGAAATGTACTAAAAAGGGAATTGCGGTTATATTCTCTCATGTAAACGCACAGCCAATGAAAGCTATGAAAAAAGCAGGAATA
>JAZSQN010000065.1:0-1989 GCA_045537995.1 Congzhengia sp.
AAGTAGTTGCAGTCGAACCATTCGATTCTCCTTTGCTATCTTCGGGAAAATCAGGTCCACATAAAATTCAGGGAATAGGCGCAAATTTTATTCCTAGCATTTTAGATAAAAATATATATGATAAAATAGAAACCGTAACAACAAAAGACGCTTACTCTGCAGCTAGAACACTTGCTCAAAAATCCGGTATTTTAGTTGGAATTTCATCAGGAGCCGCAGCATTTATCGCATCAAAACTTGCACAATTACCCGAAAATAGCGGGAAAATCATCGTAGCTATACTTCCTGATACAGGAGAACGCTACCTATCAACAGACTTATTTTAAAAGGTGATTTTATGAATCGTTTTAAAAGAACAGAAATGATATACGGTACTGATTCAATAAAAAAACTTAAAAACTCCCGCGTTGCTGTCTTTGGAATCGGCGGAGTCGGCGGTCATGTTGTAGAGGCTCTTGTAAGAAGCGGTATAGGTGAAATAGACCTGATCGATAATGATGTTGTGCATAATTCAAACATTAACCGTCAGATTATAGCATTAAATTCAACTGTCGGCGAATTAAAAGTGGATGTTTTTGAAAAAAGAATCCATAACATAAATCCTGATGTCAAAGTAAATAAACACAAGTGTTTTTTTACTCCTGATAATTCGGATGATTTTGATTTTAGCGCTTATGATTATGTTGCTGATTGCATAGATACGGTAACAGGAAAAATAGAGTTGGTATTAAAATCACAACTATCAGGTGTTCCTATAATTTCCTCTATGGGTACAGGTAATAAAATCGACCCAACAGCACTTGAGGTTTCTGACATTTATAAAACATCTGTTTGTCCTCTTGCAAGGGTTATGCGTCAAGAATTAAAAAAACGCAAAGTAAAAAAGCTTAAAGTCGTTTATTCAAAAGAAATTCCTGTTATACCGACAGAAACGATTGAAGACAAGGATAGCAAAAAAGTAATTTTAGGAAGCAATGCTTTTGTCCCTGCTACTGCAGGACTTATAATCGCAAGTGAAATTGTAAAAGATTTAACAAAAATAAAATGAACGGCAATGCCGTTCATTTTATTTTTGTATTATACAAACAGCCTCTGCGGCTATTCCCTCTTCTCTACCTGTAAATCCCAATTTTTCTGTTGTTGTTGCCTTTACATTTACTCTTGATTTGTCGATTTTCAAAACATCTGCAAGGTTCTTTGCCATTTTTTCTAAAAAAGGTGAAAGTTTAGGGTTTTGAGCAATGATTGTAACATCAATATTTGAAATTGAAAAACCCTCGTTTTGAATAATATCTTTTACATCTTCTAAGAGCTTCAGACTGTCGGCATTTCGAAATCGCTCATCAGTATCAGGAAAATGTTTTCCTATATCTCCTTTTGCTAAAGCTCCTAAAAGTGAATCCATAACTGCGTGTGTTGCTACATCAGCATCAGAATGACCTAAAAGCCCTTTTTCATATTCAATCTCTACTCCGCCTAAAATAAGTTTTCTGTTCTTGCTAAAAGCATGTACATCAAATCCATGTCCTATTCTTATGTCCATTCTAATACCCCCTTGTAAAAACTTCCGCTATTTTTAAATCTTCGGGTGTTGTTACCTTTATGTTTTCGTATGAACCTTCAGTAAATGCAATTTTCGCACCGACTTTTTCTGCTAAAACACAATCATCTGTGGCTTTTTTAATTGTATCTATATCAAGTGTATACATTTTATCAAAAAGCTTTTTTGAAAAAACTTGCGGCGTTTGTATTTCAACAGTTTTTTCTCTATCTACTGTGCCTGCAATGATTTTCTCATCGTCTATAAGTTTCAGTGTGCATTTCGGCTTAACTCCGCATGCTGCTGCAGAAAATTTCATAGCATTATTTAGAGTTTCTCTTATTATATCATCTGTGACAAACGGTCTTGCGCCATCATGAACCATAACATAATCACAGTCGCAAGAAACCTCTTTACTTGCAGAAAGTACAGATTCTCCTCGTGTTGCC
>JAZSQN010000137.1:0-9132 GCA_045537995.1 Congzhengia sp.
GGTATGGATACCCAGATGGGTAAAATAGCAAACCTCTTAGATTCAGAAACTAATACCCAGACTCCCCTGCAAGCTAAGCTTTCACAACTCGGAAAATATTTGGGAATACTCGCAATCACAGCTTGTTTGATAATCTTTGTGGTAGGGGTTTTAAACAACATTCCTGTTATGGAAATATTCATGACTTCTATTTCTTTGGCTGTTTCTGCTATTCCTGAAGGCCTTCCCGCTATAGTTACTGTTGTTCTGTCAATAGGCGTACAAAGAATGGTCAAGAAAAATGCTTTGATAAGGCGTCTGCCGGCAGTTGAAACCTTAGGCAGTGCAAGTGTAATTTGTTCTGACAAAACAGGCACATTAACTCAAAATAAAATGACTTTAATTAAGGCATATGTAGACGGCATAGAAAACTTAGAAGATATAACCTCTTCTGTCAGCGAACCTACACGAAACCTTTTATTAATGGGTGCTTTATGTTGTGACGGTTCGGTAATTTTTGAAAACGGTACAGAAAAACACATAGGCGATCCTACTGAAACTGCAATTATTATTGCCGCCCACAAAAACGGAATGCCTAAAGACGAAATAAATAAAAAGTATGAAAGAATAGCAGAAATACCATTTGATTCCGATAGGAAACTAATGACTACAGTGAACCGTTTTGACGACAAAAATGTAGTTATAGTAAAAGGAGCATTTGATATGATGGCTCCAAAATGCATTAGCGGTGATATAGAAACTGCAAATGCTGTCACAGAATACATGAGTAAAGATGCTTTGCGTGTACTTGCTATCGGTTATAAAATTATAGACACCATTCCAGAAAATCCCACGCCTGATGAATTGGAAAGCGAACTTACATTTTTAGGATTAGTTGGTATGATAGACCCACCCAGACCCGAAGCAAAAGACGCAGTGGCTATATGTATTCATGCAGGAATTAAGCCCGTTATGATAACAGGTGACCATGTTGTAACTGCATCTGCAATTGCAAAAGAACTCGGAATTTTAAAAGAAAATGACCGCGCTATTACAGGTGCAGAGCTTGACAATATGACTGACACTGAACTAGACAATATTGTGGAAAGCATATCTGTTTATGCAAGAGTCTCCCCCGAAAATAAAATAAGAATAGTAAAAGCATGGCAAAGACGCGGCGAGGTAGTATCAATGACAGGCGACGGTGTAAATGACGCACCCGCACTAAAAGCTGCAGACATTGGTTGTGCTATGGGTATCACAGGTACAGATGTAGCAAAAGGCGCTGCAGATATGACATTAACAGACGATAATTTCGCAACAATAGTTGACGCAGTCCGTGAAGGGCGCGGAATTTATTCAAATATCAAAAAGGTTGTAGGATTTTTACTTGGAACAAACATAGGTGAAGTAATAACCGTATTTATCTCTATGCTTTTGTGGCATAAAACACCTCTTTTATCAATGCAGCTTTTATGGATAAATCTTGTTACAGACAGTCTTCCTGCAATAGCATTAGGCATGGAAAATGTAGAAAAAGATATAATGGATAAAAAGCCAAAACCAAAAAACGAAGGAATTTTTGCTAACGGTTTAGGAATAAGAATAATTCTTCAAGGCATCATGTTTGCTGTTCTTACACTAATAGGCTTTAAAGCGGGAGAAACAGTTACAGGTACACTTTCAGGCGGTCAAACAATGGCATTTATCGTTTTGGCACTTTCTCAGGTTATGCAAAGTTTTAATATGAGGAGTGATTACTCTCTTTTAAAGATTGGTGCATTTACAAACAAAAAACTCAACGGTGCTGCTTTGATTTCCATTGCTTTAGTACTGTTGGTATTATTCACTCCATTACGAATTGCCTTTGGTTTGGAGATTTTACCTTTAAATCTTTACCTTATAGCATTGGTTTTAATTTTAGTGCCTACAATCATAATGGAAGGTGCAAAAAGATTAAACTTCATAAAATAACAAAAAATAAAGCGCCAATGGCGCTTTATTTTTTTGATATACAAAGAAAACAGTGATATTACACTACCTTTTAAGTTGATGAGTTCTTTTTTTATTTCGCATTTTAAAAAAACAAAATTATAAACATTAAAAAACATAGTTTTTTCAAAATATCCAAAAATTTTTTCGCCAATACTCCTTTTTTTTTGCACTTTACCGAAAATTATCAAAACTTTATTTTTTTGTTGAAAACTTAAAAATCAGGTGCTATAATTTGATTTAGATAGGCAATTTTGCGTATTATTCAATTAATATATATTCAATATTCACGAGGTGAAAAAAATGGACATTTTTGATGTGTTAAATTTACTTGGCGGATTATGTTTGTTCCTTTTCGGCATGGAATTAATGGGCGGAGCCTTAGAGCGCCGTGCAGGCAGTGGTCTTAAAACCCTTCTTGGCAGACTCACACAGAACAAGTTTGCCGGTTTTGCAACAGGTCTCGGTGTAACATCTGTTATCCAGAGCTCTTCTGCTACAACAGTTATGGTTGTCGGCTTTGTTAACTCAGGACTTATGACTCTTCGTCAAGCAATTAATGTTATCATGGGCGCAAATGTTGGTACAACTGTTACTGCCTGGATACTAAGTTTAGGCGGTATTTCAAGTGACAACTTATTTATGCAATTACTAAAGCCCACCTCCTTTACTCCTGTTCTGGCCTTGATCGGTACAGCAATGTTTATGTTCGGAAAGTCGTCTAAGGGCAAAGACACAGCAACTATTCTCTTGGGCTTTGCAACACTTATGTTCGGTATGGATACAATGTCAGCTGCTGTTTCAGGACTTAAAGATGTTCCCCAGTTCCAGCAGATGTTTATTATGTTTAAAAATCCTATATTAGGCGTTTTAGTTGGTGCAATTCTTACTGCAATCATCCAGAGTTCATCAGCATCTGTCGGTATTTTGCAGGCGTTATCAGTAACAGGTCAGGTAACATTTGGTGCAGCTATTCCGATTATTATGGGACAAAATATCGGTACTTGTATTACCGCAATTCTGTCTTCATTCGGTGCTAATAAAAATGCTAAGCGTGCATCATTGGTTCATTTATCATTTAATATTATTGGTACAATTATAGGTATTATAATATTTACATTAGTATCTTCATTGTTTAAAGAAACTGTAGCCCCAATTCTTGACAGCTCTGCAAATCATGTAAATATTGCTATTGCTCACTCTTTATTCAATGTACTGTGTACGATAATTTTACTCCCTGCATCATCACTTTTAGAAAAACTTGCATTAACTCTTATTCCCGATACAGGCAAAAAGGATTTTATCGAAGAACTCGACGAGCGTTTACTTGCTACACCCTCACTCGCTATTCAGCGTTGTAATACATTAGTTACAGAAATGGCAGAAAACGCAGTCAATGCATTTAAAAACAGCTTGTCACTTCTTAAAAACTTCGACAGTAAAAAAGCAGCCGAAATTCGTGAGGATGAATCTCATGTCGACCATTTAGAAGACATTTTAGGAACTTATCTGGTTAAGTTAAGCACACAGCAAATTTCTGACGAAAGCAGTGCTCAGGTCGCAAAACTCTTAAAAGCAATCGGTGACTTTGAAAGAATTTCAGATCACAGTGTAAATGTTGTTGAGTCTGCTGAAGAACTTCACAACAAGGAAATTATATTTACAGAAGGTGCTAAAAAAGAGATGGATTCTCTAAGCTCTGCCGTCAGCGAAATTCTGGATTTGGCGTCAATTGCATTTATTAATAACGATTTGTCAATCGCCCGTAAGGTTGAGCCATTAGAACAGGTTATTGACGAATTGAAAGCTAAAATGCGCGACAGTCACATTAATCGACTCCAAAAAGGTGAATGCTCAATTGAAGCAGGTTTTGTATGGACAGACCTTATTACAAATTTAGAGCGTACAGCCGACCATTGTTCAAATATTGCTGTTTGCACTTTAGATGCAGCAGATAATACAATGAACATACATGAGTCTTTAGCTGCTATTAAAAAAGACAGTTCATACTTTAAAGAAGAGTATGAAGCATATCTTTTAAAATATTCCCAAAAATAAACAAAATAAAAAGCAACTGCTTTTAGCAGTTGCGTTTTATTTTATCTATACCTGTTACCGTGGGTGTTTTTTCCTTTACGATAAAATGTATATCGTAGTCTGAAAATACCATACTGTATTCTCTGCCATCATTCTGATAAGATGGTCTCGGATCTTCTTTTAAACACGAGATTACCGCTTCATGTTTGTCTTCGGGCAAAATCTTTAGAATCTCTTGAGAAATAATAACATCTAAAGAATACTTTTGCATATCTTCTGCATAACTTCCTTGAGCATCTTCTATACAATCACTGTACGGAATATACGGTTTAACATCATAAATAGGCGTATTTGACAACAAATCAACACCTGATACAATCAAATCTCCATTTTCAATTTTTTCAAGTTTTACACAGGAAAGCCCCAACGAATTAGGCCTAAAAGGCGAACGGGTTGCAAAAACACCCATGCGTTTATTCCCTCCAAGTCTGGGCGGGCGTACTGTCATCGTCTTTTCTTTATAATCTGCTTTTGAAAACCCAAATATCAGCCACAAATGTGAAAAGCCTTCTATTCCTCTTATTGCTTCGCTGTTTTTAAATTCTTTTTCAAATACAATTCTTCCCGTTAAAGCTGGAACACGCCCGCTTTGTCGCGGTATCCCAAATTTTTCCTTAAAGTCAGTGTAAATATATGCTATCGGCTTTATTTCCATAATATCACCATAATCAATAACATCTGTCAAATATACTTTTGATGTGAGCATAATCTAAGTCTATATATGATTTAACTACCCTCTTTTTTCCAAAAGTACAAAGTTCAGCAAGTCTTTCGGAAACATTTGGAATATTAAACTCTCTAAGCTTTAATGGCATTCCTATTGAAGAGTAAAAATCCTCCATTTTTTCAATACCGCAAAGCGCTGCCTTTTCATCATCACATTCTTCAACATCCCACACTCTTCTTGCAAACTGAGCAAATCGTTCAATATTATACTTATATACATATCTTGCCCACGCAGGAAAAAGCACAGAAAGACCTGCACCATGAGCAATTTCAGGGTACTCACCGCTTAAAGCATGTTCAAGCTGATGAACAGCTAACACATTTTTTCTTCCGCAACCTGTCAAATCATTATGTGATATACTTGATGCCCACATAAGTGTTGCCCTCGCCTCATAATCATCAGGTGAAATCATAACAGTTTTCGCTGCATTAATAACAGATTTTAAAACGCTCTCCGCTACTCTGTCAGTAAGTTCGAAAGGTTCACATAAAGAAAAATATCGTTCCATAGTGTGCGCCATAATATCAACTATTCCGCAAGAAGTCTGGTATTTATCAACTGTATAAGTAAGCTCAGGATTACATATCGCAAATTTACATCTGTTAAACTCGCTGTTATATCCTCTTTTCATACACAGCTCTTCATTTGAAACAACAGCAGATGAACTCATTTCGCTGCCCGCAGCTGAAATTGTCAATATGCATCCAACAGGAAGAGCATCCTCAGGCGTCTCTTTTAAAGTAGGAAAATCCCATACATCACCGCTATACTTCACTCCTGTTGCGGTGTATTTAGCAGAATCAATTACACTTCCTCCACCTACAGCAAGTATCATTTCTACTTTTTCATCCCTAGCCACCTCTATTGCCCGCTTGACAAATGACAGTTTAGGATTAGGTTCTACACCGCCAAATTCTACTACATCAATTCCGTTTTCTTTAAGAGATAGCATCACTTCATCATAAAGGCCTGTCTTTTTTATGCTGCCTTTCCCATACTGAAGCATTATCTTTTCATATCCATAATCCTTTATAATTTTTCCCACATTCTTATGAGTATCCTTGCCGAAAAACACCTTCGTAGGTGCATAATATATAAAATCAAGCATCTTTATCTTTCCTTTCTTTCCTAATTGTAATTAGTATAGCATACATTATTTTTAAATTCAATATTATGTTGTTCCACATTATAAACAATATTAGAGGTTTTATAAAAACTGCTTAAAAAGTGGTTTAACAATAAAACAAACACAGTTCGCAATTTATACCACTTACTGTATAGGCGTCATTTAAAAGTGCTTTTTTATTCTTCGGGGAGATCAACCAGATGGAGCTTGCCACAACAGGGCACTATGCCGAAAATTGGCAAAATTGTTGACTTTAGAGTGTGCTTTTGCTATAATTTATATAGAAAACAAAAGATTGGGGAGATATATAATGGCAGATTTATATAAAAAAATGCTGGATGATACTTTTACTAAATATTATGAAAGATTTAGGGAGTTAAACGCACTCTCAAAGGAAAATGCTGTAACTAAAGCAGAGTTATTTCCTGATGGACAAAACTTGCTTGACCCTGATAGAATGCATAAAATGCTTAGTGCAGGAATTGTTAAAAGAGTAGGTTTTAATAGATATTGGCTGGATGAGAATAGAGCAAATGACAGTAAAGGGATATTAAAGCAAAGATTATTAATAGTTGTTTTAGGTTTAATTTTTGGATTAGTACTTGTAGCATTAGAAAAAATGGGGATTATCAATTTATAAATAATAGGTAGTATTTTATTAATTAAAAGAAATATGTGTTTAGGTATTGGGCAAGGTTATAAACTCTGCCCATTTTCTTTGTGCAAAAATCAATTTCTGTGCAAAATCTCAACAAAAAAAATTGTTCCACAGAAAATAAAGTTATAGGAAATAAAAACATATCTTGACAAAACTAAAAAAAGATGGTAAACTAATGAAATGTAAGCGGGCGTGGCGGAATTGGCAGACGCGCCAGACTTAGGATCTGGTGGGCAACCGTGGGGGTTCAAGTCCCTTCGCCCGCACCAAAGAATAAGAGATATCCTTTTGGATGTCTCTTATTTTTTATTCAAACGGCTATTGGACTTAAATAGTCGGGAGTGAATGACTGCGGTGTCAGTCGGAGCCGACTACAGCACCGCTCGCAGGCGGGCAAGTCCCTTCGCTCGCACCACCACCCAAAACACTTATAGAATTTCCATATAAGTGTTTTGTTGTTTTAGGTATCAGTGTCTATTTGTCGCTATTGAATATTTTTTTTGCCGAGTTTCAACCAAATTATTGTTCGCTCTTTTCTTTTTTCCAAGCTTTATTTTACGCCCGAGATTTTCACTATACATCTTGTCTAACACCTCACTGATTACCGGTGCTAAATCAAGTTAAAAGTGCAAACAAATCTGCAAAGAATACAAAAAAATAACTGCCTGTAACCTTTTAAGTTACAGGCAATTAACCTTTTATTCTACACTTTCAACACTTTTTTCTATTTTCGATGTAATAGATACATCTCCTGAAACAAGTTTTTTAAACTTAAGCAGATTTACAACACCGGAGCTTACTTTGTTTGAAGGCAATTCTTCGTTTATCCTGAAAGTAATTTTTCCACTTTCTGCCGATAATATTTCAATATTCGTTCCCTGAATTACACCTAAGGTTGTCTCTAATTCTTGTGTATATGCACATGCGTCAGCAAGCTCTGTTTTTGCAGGCTCATACTCCATTGTAAATATATAATCACTCAAATATGGTATGTCTTTTATATTTACAACAAGATAAAACAAGGAATTTATTTCTCCTGTCGCATTGTATGTGGATACAATTTGCACTTCTTCATTTTCATCAGGCAATGGATTTAGTTCGGGGTTTTCTATTGTTTCATATCCCTGTAACGATAGATTGCAGGACATATAGGCAACAAGGTTTGGGATTGCAATTGCTATTTCCCTGTTTTCGGTAACGCTTGTGCTTTCGTTAAGAAATTGTAGGCTCGAACTTCGCAACTGGGCATCTACACGTACATTATCTGCTACCTGAATTTCACCGTTAGCTTTTACTAAAACAATTGCCGAATCAATTATTGCATTTACATATACAAGCGTTGAATTCCCTTCAAGGCAACTTATTGTAACACTATATTTTTTACCTAAGAGAAGACTTGGCAAGGTATAATTTAAATTATATACGCCGTCATCAGAAGTCACAGTATCTTCTGCAATAAGAGTGTTGTTCGTTGTGTTTATAATGCTGATAGTCGCACTTTTCCCTTCAATACAACTCAGTGTTCCCTGTATTGTGGGAATATAGCCATTAACATTTACGCTAATATCGCTGTTAACGAACTCCCTTGTAATTATACGTTCAATATATTTGTAATTTAATACACCGGTATAAGGAGTATTTGAATTTTCATAATTAATCTTAAATGGGTAATCGCCTTCAGGCAATGTTTCGGGTACTGAGAAATTAAATTCAAATTCTCCACTTGAGGTACTTGTAGTCTGGTCAAGGCATATAATGTTTTCTGTCTCTCCAACCTTTAGTGTTACCATATGAGGTGTATTTACATTTAACAATCTGCCTGTGATATTAACATCATAACCGTCAGTTGTATAGCTGCATTCAATATTCGCCTGTGCCTGAACAGGAACAATGAACATATATATCAAACTAAATACTAATACTATACTAAAAAATTTCTTCATATTTACCTCCTTATTAGAATGTAAAGTGTTTAAAATGATTGCGGAGGCAGGGCATAGGTATGTAAAGAGCGCAGTTTTTCAGTCATACTACGCCCTTTGTATGACACCCCTATTTAAACCCGTTATCCGTTCAATTTGCCGAATCGACATTCCTTCTTCCTTCAAGGAACGCAGTAATTCGTTACGCTTTTTAGTCTCGAGTTGTTGAACGATAACAAAATTTTTGATATGATATTTTTTGGACAATATTTCTCTTGCTTTTGTATCAGTAAGATTTTTCCGCTCAACATCGTCCAAACAATTGCTTTTTTCTTCTTGGTGAAAATAATCAATTAAATTATTCTCTCCGCCAAGTAAAGCGACAGCAAAATCCTTGTCTGTTATTTTTGAAACACCTGCATACTCTCCATAACTACTGAATGGATAGTGCTCCATTTTTGAAATACCTGCTTTTAGGGGATTCTGATGAATATATCTTAGAACTGTTAAATAGTACGAATCATCCTGAATGACCTCGCTTTTAAAACGGTCTTGGAACAGGTGTCCAACTCTTTCATATTTCCTGTTAAAATAATATGCATAACTTCCTGCAATTTTTTTCATAATCTGA
>JAZSQN010000038.1:0-5836 GCA_045537995.1 Congzhengia sp.
TTATACGAATGCCGGAAAGTCAACTCTCCTTAACAGACTTACAGAGGCAGGTATTCTCGCAGAGGACAAGCTTTTTGCAACTCTTGATACGACAACGAGAAAATATACACTTCCCGGAGGAGTGGATATTCTTCTCACTGATACCGTAGGATTTATCAGAAAACTTCCCCATCATTTAATAGAAGCCTTTAAATCTACATTAGAAGAAGCGGTTTATGCAGATTTGCTTTTAATCGTGGCAGACGGCGCAGATAATGAGGTCGGTATGCACTTAGAAATTGTATCCCGTCTTTTAAAAGATATAGGTGCCAACGAAAAACCTACATTAATAGCATTTAATAAAGCAGATGAAATCTTAGAAGATAAAAATGTAGGGGTATTTGCCAACGGCATTCCATTTGTAGAAATAAGTGCAAAAGATGGCACGGGTATAGATAAACTACTTAATAAGTTAGAAGAATTAGTTCCCGGTAAAAAGAAGAAATTTTCACTTTTAATCCCATATTCTAAGGGGCAAATCCTGTCTGATATACATGAAAATCAGACTATATTAGAAGAAAAATTTGAGACTTCGGGTACTAAGGTCTGTGCTCTTTTAGATGCATTATCATATTCTAAATACCGTGAATATGTAGTGGAGGAAATCAATGAATAAAGGCATGGTTTATAAAACTGTATATGGTACAGGCACAGCTGAAATCGTTGAAAAAAAGTCGCGGTTTATAGCTTCTGTAAAGCAGGTAACCTCAGAAGAAGAAGCAATCTCATTTGTAAACGAGGTAAAATCAAAATATCGTGATGCTCGGCACAATGTATATGCCTATGTTGTATCAGAAAATAACATTTCCCGCTTTACAGACGATGGAGAACCATCAGGTACTGCAGGCGCTCCTGTTTTAGATGTTATATTAAAAGAAGAACTCACCGATACTGCAATAGTTGTAACACGGTACTTCGGCGGTACGCTTTTAGGCACAGGCGGTTTAGTCCGCGCATACGGTAAAGCCGCCAAAGACGGAGTTACAAATGCTAAAATATGTGAAAAAATATATTGCCATGAAGTAAGTATGCGTATTCCCTATGATATGTTGGGTAAAATCAACTATATCTTAGATAACGGCGAATACATAAAAGGCGCAACGGAATATGCTGAAGATGTAATTGTTACAGCCTTCATAAAATACGATTTGCTTGATACTTTTTTAAACGAAATAAAAGAAACCACAAATGCCTTAATTACTCCCAAAATCGTAGGCGAAATGTATATAGATAAAATAATAAGCGAGTGAATTTCACTCGCTTATTATTAGGTTCTTTTAAATACATATAATAAGGGCGGCTGTTTGTCAGCCGCTTTTTTATACTAATGATACAGTTTTCCGTTTTCATACTTCGGTTCATAGCTTACATTGATTCCAAGCTTTCTTAAAATTTTCTCGTCTTCCTCGCTTAAAATTACAGTAAAATGAGCATCGCTGCCACGCAGATTTTTAAGTTGCTCTTTAGCTGCTCTTGCAACCTTCGAATTAAGTGCTGAAATCGTAAGTGCCAAAAGAATTTCGTCTGTATGAAGTCTGGGATTTTTATTCTTTAAATACTCTGTTTTTAAGTTACATATAGGTTCTAAGACTTGTGCTGAAATCAAATGCGTTTCTTTTTCTATATTTCCCAAAGATTTTAGCGCATTTAATAAAAGTGCAGATGCAGCTCCTAAAGTTTCCGAAGTTTTACCTGTTACAATTCTTCCGTCAGGCAGTACCATTGCCGCAGCAGGAGCACCTGTTTCCTCTTCACGCTTTAGAGCGACAGTGACTGCAGGAGAATAATCAGGTGTAATACCTACCTGATTCATTAAAAGCTTAATCTTCTCTACCTGAGCCTCGCTCCCTTTTCCCCGAAAAGCATCAGCTGACGCTGCATAAAACCTTCTCACTATTTCACGCTTTGAGGCTTCCTTGCATACATCATCATCAAAAATGCATTTTCCCGCCATATTAACACCCATATCTGTAGGTGATTTATACGGGGATGAGCCCTGAATCTTTTCAAATATTGTATTCAAAACAGGAAAAATTTCAACATCCCTATTGTAATTTACTGCAATTTCGCCATATGCATCAAAATGCAGAGGATCAATCATATTTACATCATTTAAGTCAGCTGTTGCCGCCTCATATGCCAGATTTACAGGGTGATTTAAAGGCAAATTCCACACGGGAAATGTTTCAAATTTAGCATATCCTGCCTTTATTCCTCTTTTGTAATCATGATACAACTGGCTCAAGCATGTAGCCATCTTGCCGCTTCCCGGACCAGGTGCTGTAATTACTACCAAAGAATGTGTCGTTTCTATATATTCATTTTTCCCTAAACCATCTTCACTCACGATATGCTTTATATCCGAAGGATATCCCTCTATTGTATAATGACGATAACACTTTATTCCGCGCTTGTTAAGCAATTTCAAAAAAGCATTCGCAGACGGTTGCTCATTAAAGCGAGTTAATACCACACTTCCAACATAAAGGTCCATCTCGCGAAATGTATCAATAAGTCTTAATACATCATTATCGTAGGTAATTCCTAAATCACCGCGAGTTTTATTGGATTGAATATCTTCTGCATTTATTGTAATTACAATTTCAGCATCATTTTTCAGTTGCTGAAGCATACGGATTTTACTGTCCGGCTCAAATCCCGGCAAAACTCTTGAAGCATGGTAATCATCAAAAAGCTTTCCGCCAAATTCTAAATAAAGCTTTCCACCGAACTGTGCAATACGCTTTTTTATCTGCTCAGATTGCATGGTAAGATATTCTTGATTTGAAAAACCTGTCTTATTCGTAGTGCACACTTCCTTTCAAAAATAATAATAAAATCATTATACCACAACTATTGCAAATTTAAAAGCAAAATTTTACAAAAATTTTTATAAAAATAAAAACTTTTCTTGATTTTATGCTTTTTTGTGGTAATATTAAAGTATATAAAAATTATAGGAGGAATTAAAATGGTAAAGCATGTTATTATCTGGTCACTTAAAGATGACATCAACGATAAAGCCGCTTTAATAAAAGAAATTAAAGAAAAATTGGAAGCATTGGTTGGAGTAATTGACGGTCTTGTGGAAATGAAAATTATAACAAACGGTCTTCCTTCTTCACGAGGCGATTTTATGCTTGATTCAACATTCGTTGATGAAGCCGCTTTGAAATTCTATGCAACTCATCCCGATCATGTTAAAATCGCTGATGAACTCGTTCGTCCAAATGTCGCAAGTCGTGCAGCTTATGATTACGAAGTATAATAAAAGCAGCAAGCAAAATTTGCTTGCTGCTTTATTAATTTCCTATTTCGGATATGTGCTGTGTAGGTGTTTTTGTCATTTTAGACTTGAAAATCTTTGAAAAATATAGTGCGTCACGAAAACCACATATTGCCGCTATATCCTTAACGCTCGTCATTCCCTGCTCCATTAATGTACAGGCGTGCTGAACTCTTACAGTATTTAAATATTCTATAACCCCTATTTTCATCTCGCTTTTAAACACATGCGAAATGTATTTTTTGTTATAAAATAAATCAACACTTATTTTCTCCAAAGACAGCTCGCTGTCGAGATAATTTTCATCAATATATTTCTTTATTGCAGCAACTGTGCTTTTAACCTTTCCCAACGACTTTTTCTCTTCAAAAATCTCATTTCCCAATGCCGCAAATGTGTAAAGCAATATCCCTTCACTAACCAAATCGGAAAGTGTATTTTGAGTAGCAAGACCATTTTTCCACATATCAATCAAAAACTCAAATCCGCTGAATATATAACTTTTACTGCTGATGGCAAGCCTTTCCATAATAATTCCTGCCCTTACCCCAACATAACTTACATATATGTATTTAAGCGAATTAACAGACTCAATCACATACGGTATATTCGGAAATACAAAGAAAATATCTCCCCGATGAAGTTCCTTTGTAAATCCCGACATCTTAAGTATACCTTCCCCTTCTGTAATGAGGTGCATACGGTATGTTGATATTGTTTCAGAAAATTTCTTAACAGAGGTTTCATAAACATAGTTTAAAATATCTATCGATTCACTATCATT
Source organism: Congzhengia sp. (assembly GCA_045537995.1). Taxonomy (GTDB): domain Bacteria; phylum Bacillota; class Clostridia; order UBA1381; family UBA9506; genus Congzhengia. The sequence continues at coordinate 4,110 of JAZSQN010000038.1, forward strand.
CTTTTTAGGAATAAACTTACAAATATCTTTTTCCAAAAAAAGCACCTCCCAACATCTAAAATTATATAAAGTAATATGCAAAAAGTCAACAAAAATCTAACTTTTTTCCATAAAAAATAGGAATTTATCCATTTTGTAATTATATATTATATGTTAAAATGTAATTGTAGTAAAAAAATAACTCTGGAGGAAAACATCATGGCTAAATTAAAAATTGGTGTATTTGGCGCACACAGAGGTATGTCTATGATTAAAGTTCTTTTGGCTTATCATGGAGCTGACTTGGTTGCTGTTTGCGATATGCACCTTCCATCACTTGAAAAAGTAAGAAAAAAAGCTGAAGAAGCAAATATGGATGTTGCTTTGTATGAAAACTTCGAAGATTTCATCAAGCACGATATGGACGCTGTTATTCTAGCTAACTACGCAACAGAACACGCTACATATGCTGTTCGTTGTTTGGATTTGGGTCTTCATGTACTTTCTGAGTGTCTCCCCTGCGAAACAATGGCTCAGGCTGTTGAATTAATTGAAGCAGTTGAGCGTTCCGGCAAAGTGTACGGTTTTGCTGAAAACTGCTGTTATATGACATACGCTTGGGAAATGTGGAGAAAATATGAAGAAGGTCTTCTCGGCGATGTAGTGTATGCCGAATGTGAATACCTTCATGATTGTACAGATATCTGGCCACATATTACATACGGCGATCCTAACCATTGGAGAAACCTTATGTATCCTACATTCTACTGCACACATTCAATCGGTCCTATCATAACCGCTACAGGAAGACGCCCTGTTCAGGTTGTAGGCTATGAAACTCCCCGCAGAGAAAAGAGCTTTGAATTAATGGGTATGCTTCCAGGCTGCGGCATTGAAATGATAAAACTTGACAACGGTGCAGTTGTAAAAAGTATTCACGGCGGTTTCGTAAGAAAACAAGCAACCCCTTGGAACTTCCAGATTTACTGCCAGAATGGTATGATGGAAAATGGAAGATTCTCGGAACAAAAGCAGTTTAATATGTACTATGAAAAAGATAAAGTTTGCAAGGGTAAATGGGAAAGATATGATCCCACAAACGAAGTAGGCAGAAAATATGCATTAGGTGCAACAGATATGAAAGTTCACGGTGGTGCAGATTTCTATGCTCCTTATGTTTTCATCGAAAAGATTTTAGGAAACGAAGACGGCAAATGGTGTATAGATGTTTATCAGGCAGTTGATATGGGTATCTGCGGTATTTTAGCATGGCGTTCAGCAATAAATGGCAATATTCCGATAGATGTCCCCAATCTTCGTAATCCTGAAGAGCGTGACGCTTATCGTAATGACCACGCTTGTACAACACCTGCAGTTGCAGGAGACCAGCTTGTTCCTGTTACAAGCTTCCCGCATGATCCTGTTCCAGCTGAAATTTTTGAAAAAGCAAAACAACTTTGGCTTGATGACAAGGATGCAAACGGCGATAAACTTTAATAAACGAAAATCCCCCGAACTAAAGCTCGGGGGATTAAAAATATAAACAAATAAATCCCACAAACTGTGAGTTTGTGGGATTTTTGATTGATTATCTCTTTGAGAATTCCCAACTTTCCGAAAAGCCTGATTTCACGGGGTTTTCTCTATTTTTTGTTACTTGTGCGTTATTTGTGCAGGACTGCTGATTACTGCATATTGCAATCATTCTCAAATAAACATATTATAGATTATGAAAATATATCTAACAA
>JAZSQN010000027.1:0-13616 GCA_045537995.1 Congzhengia sp.
TTTGTAATATCTTATGTATTTGCAAAATATTCACTGTTTTTTGCACAATATTAAATTAGTTTTATATTTTTCTTTTATTTAAAAAGCATCGCCTACAAAGGCGATGCTTTTTAATTTATACTATTTATTTGCAGTTTGTCACAAAGAGGGTAAGTTATGAGGTGAGTAGTCTCCAGATTTTCGTTAAAAAGATGAACCGATGAAATGCTGCGGTTATTATAGGTGGTATAGTAATATATAGCTTTATCCATATCGCAGCATGAAGAATACAATGTAAATTCATATTTGTTCATAACATGAACACAGCCTTTTTGTTGTTCGACTGAGGTAAGAATATGAAAAAACTGGGAAATTTCCTCGTTTTCATCTTTGAAACGAGGGGAATTTAAAAGTGTAAATGCAGCTTTTATAAATCGTGATGCAGATGAAAGATCGCCCGGAATACCAATTCCGCCCATACCTCTGCTGTAAGGGGAAAGTGTGATTTTGTCGGAAAACAGGTTTTCAGGTTGTTTGCTTGATATTCCCATATAGTTTATCAGATTAGTTAAATGATAGCTAAACGGCGGATTGTTTGTTAGTACACCGATAGGGTTTTCATAAATATTAACACCATCTTTTAAAGGCTCGACGACGATGGAGCTTTTTTTGTCTGCAAACATCCAGTGCAGAGGAGAAAGAGGATAGTCCGAGTTAAAGTTAATTTTTACAATGTTGAGCTTTAATAAAACCGATTTTACTTCGTTTATGGTAGAGCATTTGCCCAGTATATAAGGTATAAGTTCAAATGGTGCAATATTTGTTTTGTTCAAAATCGGGGGCATATAGTGAGCGTTATCCGGAAAATTAAGCCCTGCAACAGACAGCCCCTTTTCGTTTACAGCGTCATAATAAAGGGGATAATCATCAACTACAATACCCATTCCTATCATTGCATAATGCGAAGTAACATCAGGCGCATTTTTAAATTTAAAGCTGTAATTTCTGGGTGTTATGACAACACGCTCATTATATGAAATTTCTAAATCTAAATTTCTTCCGAAAAAGGAATTATAATGTATAGCAGTACACATATCTATCACCATTAATAGTATTTACAAAATTCATAAAAAAACACATAACTGCAGTTGCTTGACACAAATAACTTGACACAAATAAAAAAAATATATATAATGTTTGCGAGGTGGATATAATGAAGTGGTTTATTGCGTCTGACATACATGGCAGTGCATATTATGCAAATAAAATGATTGATGCCTATAAAAAAGAAAAAGCAGAAAAAATGTTGTTGCTTGGAGATATTTTATATCATGGACCAAGAAATGATTTGCCAAAGGGATATAATCCTAAAGAAGTAATTGAGCTTTTAAATGCGAAGAAAAATAACATTTTATGCGTAAGAGGCAATTGCGATGCTGAGGTTGACCAGATGGTGCTTGAGTTTTCTGTAATGGAGGATTATAAGATTATAGAAGAAGATGAAATAAAAATCCTTGCAACTCATGGCCACATATACAATGAGGAAAAACTTCCTTGTGAGAGTTTTGATATACTCTTAAACGGTCACACTCATGTGCCGAAGATGAAAGAATATGAAAATTATACATATATCAATCCGGGCTCAGTATCAATTCCTAAAGAAGGAAGTCATCATGGATATATGATTTTTTGCGATGGTAAATTTATATGGAAGGACTTTGATGGGAATATAGTTAAAGAACATATTTTATAGGAGATGGTATGTATGGAAAACAAAACAAAGAAAATTGTATTTTGTGCGCTGTTTGCAGCACTTACATGTGTCGCAACAATGGTCATAAAAATCCCGTCCCCACTGTCGGGATATATAAATTTGGGAGATAGTGTGGTATTGCTTTCGGGCTGGTTATTAGGGCCTGTTTACGGTTTTTGCGCAGCAGCAATAGGCTCTGCTTTAGCTGATATATTTTACGGATATATTGTTTATTTCCCTGCAACATTTATTATAAAAGGCTTAATGGCAGCACTTTTTTATCAATTATATGTAAAGATAAAAAATAAGAAAGCAAATCTTTTAGCGAGTGCCGTAGCAGCCGAAGCAATAATGGCTTTAGGATACTATCTTTTTGAAGGATTTTTATATGGCTTTAAAGCAGCCGTGATTAATATTCCGGCAAATTTAATCCAGGCAGCAGCAGGGCTTATCACCGGACTTATACTTATAAAAATATTTAAAAGAAGTAATATAAAATTTTGAAATAAGTTTTAACAAATTTGGTCTGTAATTGACATACTCTGTCACATTTGATAAAATAAAACGGAATGTGAGATTATAAGGAGATATAAATATGAAATGCAGATTTTGCGGCAAAAAAATAAAAAAGGGAAGCAATATATGCGATAAATGCGGAAAAGAAGTGACAGAAGGGTTAGGCACTGATGAACTTATCGATGCTATGCCCGAACTCCACGATGAGTTTGATAATATTTCGAAAATGCAGGAAAAGGACAAAAAGAAAAGCGAGAAAAAGTCTAAGCGTGAGGAAAATAAAAAGAAAAATAAAAAAAGAAATCGCATTATCCTTGCGATTGTTCTTGTTGTTGCGATTTTAGCGGTTGTTGCAGCAGGAATGCTCTATTATAAATCGTCACAGGAAGAAGATGTAGAGCCTCAGGTAAATTCAGCGATAGCATCAGAAATAATAACTGCAACCGTAGGCTACGGTTTTACTGAAGAACTTATAACTGACGAGATTTCAGCAAAAAATTCAATAAATTCAGCAAAAGAAGCGCTTGGTATTTCAGATGTTGAAAGTGAATTTGAACTTGAAAAGAAAATAGAATCAGGCGGTGCAACATTTTATCGTTTCAAACAGATGTATCAGGGGATTCCCGTTGATATAGGTGAGATAATCATTGCAGCAGCATCAAACGGTGAATCTATAGCAATAAATGCTGCGTATGTTAAAACAGCAGGGCTAACTACAACTTACGGAATTGATGAGGGAGGGGCGTCCACTGCGATAACAGAATATATAAACGCCATGCCTGACGAATACGCAGTAGTTCAGGGCGTAAGCGTAACAGATGTTGAAAAGGCGGTTTGTAATTCTAACGGCAATGCCTACCTTGCGTATAAGGCAAATGTATCAGGTTATAACAAAAACGGAGAATATATGGCATACGATGTATTTGTGGACGGTATCAGCGGACAAGGTATTGCAGCGACAGTTACATCAAGCTATGAAAATGCAACACCTGTTATAGGTGAGCCGAATTATATATATGAAATGGCTGCAGTTAGCGACAAGTTCAATTGGAATGATGTTACAAGCACGACAGCAGAGGAAAAATTAAGCATTACAGAAATTGAAAAAGGCAATTCTTCTGAATATGTTAAAAGCATCAAAAAATCCGTTGATAATGCTTATAATTACTTTAAAAGGGCATTTGACTGGAAGGGATTAAAGGGAAAAGGCGAAAGCTTTAAGGTGTATATAAATTCAAACGAATATGTACAAGAAACTCTTCCTTCGGAAAATGCAATGTACACAAACAACAGTCTTATGTTTTTCCGTGAAGATTTAACGCAGGGAGAGGTTGATTACAATACTGTTGTTCATGAATACGCACACGGTGTAATGAGGAACATAGCAGGTTTTTGTGGGACAAAGGAAGTAGGAGAAAATGCAGCAATAGCAGAAGGTTTGGCAGATGTGTTTGCAGAGCTTGCGGAAGCACAGCTTATAGGAACAAGCCCTGACTGGATTCATAAAGACAGAAGCCTTTTAAAGCTTTCTGAAGGGTATTTTCAAGTAACGCCAAATGAAATAGTGATATCAAGTGTTGAGGACGGATATCATTACAGTACTGTAGTGTCTAATATGGCTGCTATTATGGATTTTTGCGATGTGAGAATTGAAGCTATGAACGAATACTGGTTCAGAGTATTGTGCCTCGCAAAAAGAAGTACCAATTTCAAAGAGTTATATGAAATTTTAAAGATAATAAATATTTCAATGTTTGAAGAAGGAAAGTTTACTGAAAGCGAATACTTAACGACATTTACATGCTTAGATACGCTGACAATGCAAAAAGCACAGTAAAAAAACCACCCGTAAGGGTGGTTTTTTTACTTTAGAATGATGTAGTTTATATTAATGGTTTCATCTGCTACAGTTTCTATTGTACATCCTAATTCTAAAAGTTTTTGTAATAGTTTTTCGGGATTTTTTGATTTATAACCTGTGCTATCTTTTTCGCAGGTTGATAAAATACTTAAAATCTCTTCTCGATTTTCATCGTTTGCAGTAATGATTGATTTTGAAAATTGTACCTCTTCGTCTATGACAGTTACATTTTCTTGCAGAAAAACATCTTCTTCGGGGGAATCGGGGAATGTACCTGTATCGTTTGTTTCTTTGGATGAGGTATCAGGTTCATTTATAAAAGCCGGACTTTTAGATGTTTTTGCTTGAATATTTTTGTCTGCTGTTATATCAAGAGGCTTATCCGCTTGTGAAGAATTTAGTGCCGTATCGTTAAAATCATCGTTTGCCACAGGTGGTGCGGGCTTAATATTAGAATAAGAAATAAAGAGTGCAACAACTGCAGCAGCAACGCCTGCGCCGCCCCGTCTTAAGTAAGTAATACGCTTTAGTTCTTTGTTGCGCAAATTCTTTTTTGCTTTTTCCATCAAATTTTCATGAAAATCAGGAGAAATATCAATTTGAGGAAGTTCACGGAATTTTTGAGTAAAAGAAACCATAAATTCAAGCTCTTTTTTACAAGACTCGCAGGAATTTATATGATTTTGCACGATTAGGTAATCTTCTTCGGAAAGCTTGTTGTCTATATATAATGGTATTAAATCTAATATATCCTTACAATCCGAATTATACATATGTTTTGTTCTCCTTTCTAACTTTTAAGACGCGATATTAAAGGAAAAGTTCCTTGTTTTTCTCCAGAATTTTACGAAGAGACATTCTGGCACGGCTGATGCGGGATTTCACAGTGCCCAAAGAAATGTTTAACGATTTTGCGATTTCCTCATATTCCATATCATTTATATCGCGCATGATGATTATAGTACGATGTTCATCGGAAATTTTATCTAAAGCCTCTTCTAACAGTTCAAGCGCTGTTTTTTTTTGAAAGCTTTCATAAGGGCCGGGTGAGTTATCTTCTATTTGCAATTCATATTCTTCGTCATCTTTGTTTGACTGATTCATGCTCAATGTATCAGGCAGGCGTTTTTTTCTTCTTAGAATATCCAGACATACATTGTTTAAAATAGTAAAAAACCATGTGGAAAAAGAAGATGTCTGGCGAAATGAATTTATTTTATCAAATGCCTTTAAAAAGGCTTCTTGTGCTGCGTCTTCGGCTTCGTGACCGTCTTTTAGTATTCGGAAAGCAAAGTTTACAGCTTTTTTTTCGTATTTTGTTACCAATTCGGAAAAAGCTTCAATGTCACCGTTTTTTATTTTTTTTACAAGCTCGGTCTCAATCACTTCTTTGCCTCCTTTTAGTATTAACAAAATGCGATTGTAAACATCGTTTACAATCGCATTAAGATGCATATTTAGTTTTACCAGATTAAACTTACTTATTCAAACAAAGAATCATCATCGGTAATCCAGCTGTTAACATCAATTACACGAAAATCTTCCTTAGTGTCACGGATTATAACTGTTGAAATTCCTGAATTTATAATTGCTCGCTTACACATAGTGCAGCTGTTTGAGTCGGGAATTAAGGAGTCGTCTTTTCCGCTGCGACAAGCAAGATAAAGTGTTGCGCCCAGCATATCACGGCGTGATGCTGATATTATACAGTTTTGTTCAGCGTGAACAGAACGACAGAGCTCGTATCTTTCGCCGCTTGGGATATTCAATTCCTCTCTTACGCAGTGTCCTAAATCAATACAGTTTTTTCTTCCTCTGGGTGCACCGTTATATCCTGTAGAAATGATTTCGTCGTTATTTACAATTATTGCACCGTAACGGCGGCGAAGACAAGTGCTTCTTTCTGCTACGGTTTCTGCAATATCCAAATAATAATTGATTTTATCTCGTCTGTTACTCATAATTATACCTCTAAAGCCGATATTTTATCAATTCGATTTTTATGTCTTCCGCCTTCAAATTCTGCGTTTATGTATGCGTCTAAAATATTTTTTGCAAGGTCGCAACCTGTAACTCTTCCGCCGAAAGCTAAGACATTTGCGTTGTTGTGTCGCTTTGTCATTTCTGCTGAATATTCATTTGAAACGAGGGCACAACGAATGCCTTTTATTTTATTTGCCGCCATTGAAATGCCAATACCTGTACCGCAAACGAGTACTCCCCAGTCGCATTCTTTTGAAATAATTTTTTGGCAGGCAGTGCATGCTATGTCCGGATAGTCTACAGAATTTGTGTCGTATGTGCCAACATCTTCAACATCAAATCCTTTTGATATCAGGTGTTTTTTCAAGATTTCTTTTAATTCAAAACCGCCGTGATCGGCGCCGATTACAACTTTCATTTATATATCCTCCGTATTTTTGTGTTTTTCCTCATATTCGCGCTCTGCCTGAGATTTTCTCAAATATAAAGGAGAAAGGATAGAAGAATTTCCGGTTACTCCCGCAAGAGCTTTTTGATATCCTATTTGTGCGATTGAAGCTGCTGAAATTATATTGTGTTGAGATGAGGCAAAACGGGCACCATTTATTTTTGATAAAGCATCATAATTCATTTCGGCGCCATCACCTACAAAAAGACACTGTGTATCTTTTGAAAAATCTATAATTTCATCTATGGTCATAATACAAGGGGCTAAGATTTCTTTGTTATCTTTAAAGGCGGCAGCAAAACATTCGTTTTCTCTTGCAAATATTAAAGCGATAACAGTGCCGTCAAAAAACTTAACATTTTCATAAAGAGAAAGAAGACTTGTCACCGCAACAGCAGGTTTTTCCAATGTGTCGCAAAAGGCGCGAACTGTTGCTACGCCGATTCTTACCCCAGTAAAAGAGCCAGGACCGATGCCGCATGCGAAAACATCAATTGAATCTAGTGAAATTCCCACATCTCGTAGCATGTTTTCTACCATAGGCAGCATTTTAACCGAATGGGTCTTTTTTTGGTTTTGCGTGTATTCACATAGGAGTTTGCCATCTGAAACAACTGCAGCTGTTGCTGCGTCAGACGATGAATCAATACCGAGAACTATCATAATTTCTCCTTAGTTTTCATATATTATAATTTTTCTGCTTGTAAAATCTTCTTTTTCGATTTTAATATTTACTCGCTTATCAGGAAGCGAATTTGGTATATTTTCGGGCCATTCTATGATGCATATTCCACCTGGGGAAAGGTATTCGTCAAAGCCTATTTCAATTAACTCGTCCTCGTCCTCTATACGGTACATATCGAAATGGTAAACGGGAAAATCTGCTCCGTCATATTCATTTACTACAGTAAATGTCGGGCTTGTGGCGTATTCACACGCACCAAGAGCCCGACATAGTCCATTTGTAAATACAGTTTTTCCTACGCCCATTTCTCCATACAGGCACACGACAGTGCCAGGAGAAAGTGTTTTCGAAAATTCGGCAGCTATTTTTTCTGTATCACTGCCGGAAAAAGATTTATATTCTGCCATCACGCAGCAGGATTACCCGGTACAATAATAGGTTTTGACGGAGTTTGTGGTGTTGGCTCTTCAGAGGGAGTCTCCACAGAAGGTTTTGTTGGTTCTTCAGATTTTGAAGTGTCCTCAGGAGTTGTTGGTTCTTCGGGTTTTTCTTCAGAAGGTCTGCTCGGAGCGGGAGAATCTCCCTCTTCGTCTTCTAACACATCGTTGGGTTTTACATCTTCTTCGGATTCTTCCTGAGTATAGTAATCGTCTTCGTATTCAGTCATGTCAGGAGCATCGTTGCCGTAACTTGCCGGTTCTGCTTCTCTATCAAGCCAGATTTCTGTAACTTTCATGGAAACAAAGAAAAGAGCAATCAAAACAATTACAACCAACGCAATTTTGCCTATTTTTTTCCAGACATTTGCCGAAGCATCAATTTCTTCAGTTTCATTCTGTAAATCTAAGGATTCCTCGCTGTAGTCAGCATAATCCTCAGTTTCGTAGTCACTTGAGCCTTCGGGCAACTCTTCATTTTCATAAAGGTAGTCATCGCCTAATCTTCTGCCTGTTCTTCTCATGAGAATTCCTCCTAACTTTTGCATAAAATAAACTACATTTTATATAATTATTCTACCATAAGGACAGCTTAAAGTAAAGAAAAACTTAATTCCGTAACAATCAATTAATAATGACGCTTACGCATATATCTTCGCGCTTGCTTACCTTACCGCTTTTTACATAAAGGTTTCCTGTTCCAAGCTCTGGTTTAAAATGTTTTACATATGCGACAGTGTTATAATTTCTTACATCAAATGTACGCACTCCGAAATCAATATGGCTAACTTTCGAATTTCTTACACTTTTAAGCGTTCCTGTCTTTGTTGAGCTGTCGTAATCATCATAGAAAAAGAGTGTTCCGTCAACAAAGAAGAACTCGTGGCACGAACTGTCTGACAAATGTGTAAGGTGTTCATCAAAATAAAATGAAAGAGTATTATTATTAAACACCATAACAGCGGAAGAGTTACTGCCGTCTACGGCAAAATCCGTAACATCTGTTGCAATTTCAGTCATATTTTTAAGAGAAGATGCGCCTATTTCATAGCGCACAAGCGAATTTACATTTTTATCATTGTTTTTTATATAGTATAAATATTTTCCGTCTAAAGAAATTTCAATCTGATTTTTTGGCGGTTCTTCAAAGGCAAAGAATGAAGCTTTATCTTTTTTCAAAATAAAAGAGTCAATATCCATAGGAGTGGATAAGATTTCAGATGATACAGAAGTAGCTTCTTCTGTGGTTTCCATATCATTCAAATCTGCCTTTTCTATATTTGTATCATATTTTTCATATAAGAGTATGCTTTTATTGCTGTTATATGAAAGCTTGGGATTTACAAGATAAGTGTCTATTAGTTTTTCCTGATTATTTTGTATAGAATAAAGCGAATATCCCGTATAAGTCAGGGGATTTATTTCAAAATAGTATCTTATTTCATCTCTTCTTAACTTTGCTTCATACTCTAAAGTAGCCTCATCAAAAGCATCTTTATCAAAGACCTTTTCGCCATCCTTTTCTAAAATATAATCAGCTTTTCTTGGGAAAGAAAGAGAAGCGTCCTTTTCAGTGTGTTCATCTAAAAAGACATCCGTTAGGGGTTTTTCATATATTTCCTCTTTTGTGTAATAAAGTAAATCCCCTAACATAATAGCATCAAGGACATCTGTGCTTACAATACTGCGTGACATACCGTGCTCTTTTGCGTACAGCACAGAATCTTTTATATAGTAAAGAGTAGAAATGCTGTCTTTTTGGGAGATAAATTTTGTTATTCCGCGATCGACAAGGACAGGAACACTATCATTTGAAATGCCGCAAGTGTACATTGTTGTTCCATCGTCTTTAAAAAATACTATTATCTGGTTGTTTTTACTTAAATAGTACTCACAAACATCTGCAGAAACCATATGGGTATTGCGAATGTCAGAAAAATAAAGAGAGCTTTCTTTTGTGTAAAGAACATACTTTCCGTTTGCAGTTACCTTGAAATCCGAAACATTTTTGTCAATTACTGTCACGGTATCCGAGCTTTGATCATTGTCAATGTTATATAAACAAAGGTCGTAACCTTTCACATCGTTGGGATTTTGTGAAAGGAAAAACACGCTTTTGCCGTTGTTTACAGCCTTTATAAATGTAGAGTCATTCTGATACTGTATATTTGAGTTTGTTCCTAGATTGTATTTTTGGCCATTTGAGGTTTTGAGTGTGATATCCGAGAGTCTTTTGTATATTAACGGCTCACGGGTCTTATCAAAAGTGATTTCAGGCAACAGACGGTCCACTGTTTTTTGATAGTAGCTGTAACCTGCCACACAAATCAAAACAACTGCCGTAAGATAGAAAAAAAGCTTAACCGTACTGAATTTTTGTTTTTTAGAACAGTCTTTAGGTATGCCGAAATTTTCGTTGCCATAAACTTCAGGTTCCTCTTTACCAACTCTCTTTTTAAACTTCATTGCCACAAAATCACCTCCTAAGCCAGATTAATTTACATACAAATTAATTATATATTTTTATTGATAAAATGTCAAGAGTAGTGATTTTTAGGAGTATAAAAAGCTATAATATGGAAATAATGTAAGCATAATAAATTTAATGAGAGGAGATCAAAATGGAATTAAAAGGTTCAAAAACAGAGCAGAATTTAATAACTGCATTTGCAGGAGAATCACAGGCGAGAAATAAGTATACCTATTTTGCTCACAAGGCAAATGAGGAGGGTTGTCACGCGATAGCTGCAATTTTCCATGCAACTGCCGAAAATGAGCGTGCTCACGCAAAAAGATGGTTTGAAGAATTAGGAGGAATAGGGAGCACACAGGACAATTTAAAGGCAGCAGCGGCAGGTGAAAACAGCGAATGGGTAAAGATGTATCCTGAATTTGCCCGAGAAGCAGAAGAAGAGGGATTTTTAAAAATTGCGGCACTTTTCAAAATGGTTGCAGAGATTGAAAAAGAACATGAAAAAAGATTTTTAAAGGTTTTAAAGGATGTAGAAGAGCAAAAAGTTTTTGTAAAAGATGTAGAGGTTGAGTGGATTTGTTCAAATTGCGGTCATGTCCATAAAGGAAAGGGCGCACCTGAGCTTTGCCCTGTATGCAATCATCCTACAGGATATTTTGAAGTAAATATGTCATAATTAAAAGCTGAGAACTATCGGTTCTCAGCTTTTAATTTGGTTTATATCTGCTCATTATTTTAATGGCGCACTTTATGCCATCTACTGCTGCACTCATAATACCGCCAGCATATCCTGCGCCTTCGCCTGCAGGCATTAATCCTGAAATGCTTTCGCTTATGCCTTCGCAGTTTCTTAAAATCCTTAATGGAGCAGAAGTTCTTGTTTCAACACCTGTAAGCACGGTATCAGGCTTTGCGAAACCGTTTATCTTTTTATCAAAAGCCTTAAAACTTTGTTTTAGGAGGCTGTTAAATGCAGGGGTAAAGAGGTTATTTAAATTTGAAAATTCATATCCACCAGTAATACTTGGTGATACACTTCCTAATTTGTTTGTTTTTTTATCTTCAAAATAATCACCTAATGTCTGTATGGGGGAAGCATAGGTTTTGCCGCCTAAATCAAAAGCGTGTCGTTCAAGACTTCGTTGAAACTCTATGCCCAAAAGAGGATGAACTCCAAAATCTTTCTCTGTAACATTTATACATATAGCGCTATTAGAATTTATGTTATCTCTTGCGCGATTGCTCATGCCGTTTACTACGACCATATTTTCTTCGGATGAGGCGGTGACAACTGTTCCTCCTGGACACATACAAAAACTGTAGCAGCCTTTTGAATCTACACGGTTAGACAGCTTGTAGCTTGCAGGGCCCAAAGATGGATGGCCTGCAAAATCTCCGTAAAGAGCCTCGTCTATATTTTTTTGAAGATGTTCGCATCTTACACCAACAGAAAAGGTCTTGCTAATCATTTTGACCCCTCTGTCAAATAGCATCTTATAAGTATCCCTTGCACTGTGTCCTATTGCAAAAACTGCCACATCACAAGGGATATCACTTCCGTCGCTGAGCTTTAGGGAAGAGAGATTTCCGTTTTTGACATTGATATCGCACACCTTCGTATCAAAAAGAATTTTTCCGCCTAAGGATATAATTTCTTCTCTTATTGATTTAATTACATTTTTTAATATATCAGTTCCTATATGAGGAAGTGATGAGTACAAAATATCATCAGGAGCGCCGTGACTGACAAAAATCTGCAAAATATCGTCTATCAAAGGATCTCCTGTTCTGCAGGTAAGTTTTCCATCGGAAAATGTGCCTGCGCCTCCTTCACCAAACTGGATATTTGTATTGGTGTCAAGCTCTCCCGAGCGCCAGAAATGTGCCACCTTCATACTTCTTGCATCCACATCGCTTCCGCGTTCTAAAACTATAGGAGCGTAGCCGTTTTTTGCAAGCGTTAAGGCACAAAATATACCGCAAGGGCCGAATCCTACAACAACAGGGCGATGCGTGAGTTTTTCGATGCCAAATACGATAGGTTCTTTTTCTTTTACATAAAACTCTGAAACAAATTCGCTTGTTTTGACGCATACATCGGTTTCTATTAAAACTGTGTAGATGAAGTGTACATTCTTCCGTCTGGCGTCAATGGATTTTCGTAAAATTTTGTGAGATAAAACATCAGAAGGCAAAATTCCCATGACTTTTTCGCAAGCAGAAAAAACTTCGTCAAAAGACGAAGTTATGGGCATTTTTAAGTTACTTACCTTATAGAACATAGTTACCTCACACAAATTCACATAAAACTGTATTTGAAACCCTGATACCTTCGGGCGTAAACATCAATATTCCGTCTTCAATACGCAAAAGTCCTAAAGACATATATTTTTTGACGATGTCACCGTACACGCTTTCTAGTGAAACGCCAAATCGAATTTGAAAATCGTAAAGTGAAACACCATCAGTTTTTCTTAGTCCCAAAAACATAAATTCAGACATTTTATCCTGAGTTGTTAATGTTATAGTATCTTTTTGCCTCAATGAAGAATTTATATATTCATCGATGTTTTCTGTGTTTGAGTAGCGCTTTCCTTTAAAATATGAGTGGGCTGCTGCGCCGCAACCGATATATTCTTCGCAATCCCAATATTTTATGTTGTGGCGAGAAAAAAAGCCTTCTTTAGCAAAATTTGAAATTTCGTACTGTTTAAATCCCGATTTTTCCAAAACATCACAGACAGTATCATACATTAAAGCTTCTGTATCTTCATCAGGAAGTGTTAATTCGCCCTGTTTTACACTTTCAAAAAGCGGTGTATTTTCCTCTAGGATAAGGCTGTAGCAGGAAATATGCGTAACGCCTGATGTTACCGCGCGAAACAGTGAGTTTTTAAGACTTTCCAGCGTTTGATTCGGAAGACCAAACATAATATCTACGCTTATATTTTTAAAACCTGCAAATTTGGCATCTAAAATACAATTCGCAGCATCTTGCGATGTATGAATTCTTCCGATTGTTAAAAGGACATCATCATCAAAAGACTGCACACCTATGCTTACTCTGTTTACACCTGCGTGTCGAAGAGCGGTAAGTTTTTTTATATCTGCAGTTTTAGGATTTACTTCAATTGTTATTTCTGCATCGTCTGTTACATCAAAGTAATTGAAAATGTTGTCAAGCAATAGAAGAAGCCCGTCAGTCGAAAGCAACGACGGTGTTCCGCCGCCTATATATACGGTGTCAACCTGTTTGTCTTCATAGCGTTTAAATTCATCCTCTAATGCAGACAAATACTGCTCTTCTTTATCGAGGCAGTCAGAATATGACACAAAGTCGCAGTATGCACATTTTTTAACACAAAACGGAATATGAATGTATAATCCTCTCATAACACACCTACTCGTCAAGTTTTAGAACTGACATAAATGCTTCTTGCGGCACCTCAACTGAGCCTACCTGTCTCATTCTCTTTTTACC
>JAZSQN010000089.1:0-3905 GCA_045537995.1 Congzhengia sp.
GGTATGATAAATGCTGAAATAATAGCCAGTACTGCTGCGACTGTAAGTAGAATATCTTTTTTTAAAAAAATCAATATCTTTTTCATAAAAACCCCATAAAAAAACAACCTTACGGTTGCTTTTCTTTCTTTTTAAATATAATAAATTTACTGAAGAAATAATTTGATGTTATAACAAACACCGCAAGCAAAAGTTTTATGAGCATTTCGCCTGAAACCTGTATTATCTGAAGGTTTAAAACAAATCCTTCCACAGACGCAAGGTCTAAGCAGAGAAACAGTCCTATTTCTTCAAACACAAGGCTCAATGCCCTTGCACCACCGAATTCTGCCGCTTCTTTTGATACGGTTTCAAAATCTTTTGCAGGCGATTTGAAAACATACAGTTTATTAGTAACAAACGCATAAATCACAGACACAAGCCAGGCTACAACATTTGCAATAAGGTAATGCTCATGACCGATTGTGTTGAGCATTGCCCAGTAAACAACAAAGTTGATAATTGTTGTGCCTATACCAAAAATCGTATATAATATAAATTCTTTATGCTTCAGTATCATTTTCATCACTCTTTAAATGTTCTTTTATAATATAGACAGGTCTGTTTTTTGTCTGAATATACATTTTTGACATATATTCGCCTAAAACGCCCAGGCAGAAAAGTTGAAGTCCGCCTAAAAGCAACACAAGAACTACAATAGTTGCATAACCAGGAACATCTATGCCCCAAAGAAGTTTTTGTATGATTACAAATATAAGATATAGAACAGAAGCAACCGACGATATAAATCCTATATAGGTAGAGAGTTTCAAAGGTGCTGTGGAAAAGGCAACAATACCCTCAATCGCATACTTAAACAGTCTTTTTGTCTTCCACTTGGTTTCGCCGCTTGTTCGTTCTGCCGCTTCATAAGGGATATAATGCGTGTTAAAACCAACCCAGCCGAATATTCCTTTTGAAAATCTGTGGTACTCTGTCATAGAAAGAATAGCATCTACCATAGTGCGACGCATAAGGCGAAAATCCGATGCTCCGTTTACAAAGTCTACCTCTGAAATTTTATTTATAACTTTATAAAAGCAGGATTTTATCCAGGAAATAAGTTTTCCCTCGCGGCGTTTTTTCTGAAATGCTGTAACGCAATCTATGTCTTCATTTTCTTTTAATATAGAAAGCATTTCTTCCACTACTTCAGGCCTTTGCTGCAAATCTGCATCAATGATACATACCAAGTCGCCACACGATGCCCTCATACCTGCATACATTGCGGCTTCTTTTCCGAAATTGCGGCTGAATGACACAACCTGAACGGTTTTTTTATTCTCTTTATATATTCTTTTTAAAATATCACGGGTGCCGTCTCGACTACCGTCGTCTACGAAGACTATTTCGTAATCGACTTTACCGTCAAATACTTTTTTTGTCTCTTGTAAAAACTGTTCTACATTGCCCTCTTCGTTAAAACAGGGAACAACCAAAGAAAGCATCATTCTATCTACCGCCTTAAATCTCATACTTGCATAGATTATATCAAATATTATATGTTTTTGTCAATATGCACACGATTTTTGCTCTTTCGTTTATTGTAGGTTTGTCAATGATGTGTTACAAAAATAATTAAAAAACTTCGCCATCTTCAAGAAAAGCTTTAATGTAGTCAGCAGGAGCTTTCCAATTAAGAGGGCGCATAGGAAACTTGTTGTAGTTATAGTTATGCACTTTTAATTGTTTTGCAAAATCATCAAATGAATAAAACTTATGTGTAGCATAGAAATACTCATTATCTTTACGGTGTGAGCGCTCAACTTTGCCGTTATGTCTGGGTGTATATACTTTAATTAATTTATGGTGAATACCAAGATGCATAAGTTTGTTTTCGAACATTGTAGGCTTTGGATTTTTGGTATTTCCATATGCTTTAGTGAACTCTTGACCGTTATCAGTCTGAATACATTCGATTTTGAAAGGAAACTTTTTAATCAAATGTTCGATAAATACAGTGGAGCTGTACGAACTTTGTTCTTCAAATGCTTCCAGATAACGAAATCTTGAGTATTCATCAATGGCAGTATATTGATAAAATTTTTGACCTTGCGCATCGCCAACAATACAAGCCGTGGGAACAACCTTCACATCAATTTGAACCCGTTGTCCCGGGTAAAGCATTTTCTCATAAGGCTTGGGTATGTATTTAGGATTAGGCGGTTTAATAGCCATTTGCCCCTGCTTGCGCAGAACACGATAAAGACCTGTTACAGAACGAGAATAGCCTCTTTGGCGGAGTTTTACCCAAAAGACAACCAAACCTGCATGCGTGTTGCGTTTGCGCATATCAGCAATTAATTTTAGTTCTTCAGGGGTGTGCTGATTTGGATGATGGTGCGGTTTGTGCGATTTATCTGCTAAAGATTGCAGAGTTCCATCGTATCTTTTGCGCCAACGATAAACATATTGACGATTTACTTTGTAACGAATTGCAGCTTTAGTTACACCATTTTCAAAAGAATATTCAATCAATGCTTGCCTAAACTTCATAGTTTGTGTTATAGTTTTCATATACGGAAACCGTCCTTTGCGATAGTTTGTTTGTGGTGAATTAACTATAACACATTTCGAATGGTTTCCGTATTCTTTTTTTTGAACATAACATTTTGTGAGGATTGAAAATCATCTCAAAATGTTATGTAGTGTAACACATCTATTGTAAACCTACATAATTGTATATAGGAAGATATTATATTTTGGCTTGACAAGCAAAATGACAAAAATAATGAACAGGAAAAACAGAAGATGATCATCAAAGCATATAAAGCTATTATAAAAAGTCATAAAGAAAAAGAAGTAGAAAACTTCTGCATAGCTAACGAAAACAATATCCGCAAGAGGTATTACGAAACAGGAAAAATAATGAATGTAAATGCATTCGTATTTAAAAATGAGCTTTATGTTTACATAGAATCTTGTTGCGAAGAGATTTTACCTGATGTGTTATTTTCCGGAATAGAGACGCATCTGTGTCTGTGGCCTGATGGAGAAAAGAAATATTTTTACCCGCAGATGGAAATTTTCCATTTTAATCAGCCTGACAACAACGAACATTGGAAACGCAAACAAAAACCGGATTGCTGTGCAGGGCTCGTTGCGAGAATTATTCCTGAAAACACATCAAGTTATATATTTTATCATTATCAGCTTCAGGAAGAGCAACCCGGAAATGGAGACAAGTACGGGCGATTTTTTATTATGGGTGACACTGCGTTTTTCTACAGGGAATTTCCTGAAGTGGAGGAAAAAGCTCGTTATAAGGGAAAACTCAACACAAATAACTCGCCTGATTCTGATAAGTGGCAGAGCATCATGGAAAAAAACTTTATAATGTGGGATGAATCTTATACAAATTTTGACGATGACTACGATTTTAAAAAATGTGGTTATCCTCTAAATCAAAAAGACAATCAATGGTTATATATAAAAAACATACTGTCAATTGTATGATTTGATATTATCCGCGTCGACTATTGACGCGAAATGTTAATTTTTAAAATATTTGCGTATAAAAATAAAGGAGGAGATATTTCTGTGAAATACGTTATGATATTCCACGCAAATTTGAACTATGCTTATCTTCCACCTGATAAGTATGAGTTCGTAATCCGTAACAGCTATGAGTTAACACTTGATACTATGGCTGAACATTTTCCAAATACAAAGTTTGTATTTGAAGCTTCTGGTTACACCATTGAACAGATGGCATTATTAACACCGGATGTATTAGAAAAACTTAAAAAAGCAATTGCAAACGGAACCTGTGAATTTATGGGAAGTCCTTATGCACATCCGATGCTTCCTAACTTCCCTAAAGAAGACGGAACATGGGCAATTAAGTTTTCCAATGACATTTTTAA
>JAZSQN010000048.1:0-4415 GCA_045537995.1 Congzhengia sp.
CATTATCTGATGCTTGTTATGAAAACACATCAGTTTTGATTAACAAATTCGACATTCGCAACGAAGAACAATTAAATGCTTTAGAGCAAAGCATAACTTCTGTTTTAATTGCAAAAGCATCTATGGATATTCCATTTGAAGATGTCGATTTTGACTTCTATAAAGCGTTGCACAAATATGTTTTCTCGGATATATACGACTGGGCAGGAGAAATTCGTTCTGTAAATATGAGCAAAAAAGGAACTAGCTTTTGTCCTGTCGAAAAAATTGAAGAAAACGGATTGCGTCTTTTTAATAACCTGCAGAAATTGAATTTTCTCAAAGACTTGTCAAACGAGGATTTTTTAGACAGTTTCGTTGAACTTTATTGTGAGTTAAACCATCTTCACCCATTCCGTGAGGGCAACGGAAGAATCCAAAGATTGTTTCTGTCTATGCTCTTAAATCACATCGGTAAAAAGATTAGCTTCGCTGACATAGACGAGGATTTATTTATGATAGCTACTATCAAATCTGTTAGCGGTGACATATTTATGCTTAAAGATATTTTTAAGGAACATATTAAAAAATTATAGGCAAAATTAAAACAAGGCATCTTCTCTACATTGAGAGGATGCCTTTAATAATATAGATAAAATGTGGACAAAAAAAGACTTCCAAACCGAAATTTAGAAGTCTTTATTTTTATATATTGGCTTATTTCATTGCTTCTTCGATAGCAACTGCCACTGCAACTGTCATACCAACCATGGGGTTGTTACCAGCACCGATTAATCCCATCATTTCAACATGAGCAGGAACTGATGATGAACCTGCGAATTGTGCATCCGAATGCATTCTGCCCATTGTGTCTGTCATACCGTATGATGCAGGACCTGCTGCCATATTATCGGGGTGAAGTGTACGACCTGTACCACCACCTGATGCAACTGAGAAGTATTTTTTGCCCTGTTCGATACATTCTTTCTTATATGTACCTGCAACGGGATGCTGGAAACGAGTGGGGTTTGTAGAGTTACCTGTGATTGATACATCTACGCCCTCTAAGTGCATAATTGCAACGCCTTCACGAACATCGTCAGCACCGTAGCAACGAACCTTAGCGCGTTCGCCGTTAGAATAAGCTGTTTCTTTTACAACCTTTACTTCGCCTGTGTAATAATCAAACTGTGTCTGCACATATGTAAAACCGTTAATTCTTGAAATAATCTGTGCTGCGTCTTTACCTAAACCATTTAAGATAACTCTTAAATCTTCTTTTCTTGCTTTGTTAGCAGATCTTGCAAGACCTATAGCACCTTCTGCTGCTGCGAATGATTCGTGGCCTGCTAAAAACGCAAAACACTTCGTCTCATCACGGAGCAACATAGCACCCAAGTTACCATGACCGATACCTACTTTTCTGTCATCAGCAACAGAACCGGGAATACAAAATGACTGTAAACCTAAACCGATTTTTTCAGCAGCATCAGCAGCCTTAGTGCAACCTTCCTTGATTGCGATGGCAGCACCTACAATATATGCCCAGCAAGCATTTTCAAAGCAGATAGGCTGAATTGATTTTACTAAATTATATACATCAATACCTTTATCATCGCAAATTTTCTTTGCTTCTTCAATAGATGAAATGCCATGACGCGCAAGCTCTGCATTTATCTGATCTATTCTTCTTTCATAACTTTCAAATAAAGCCATAATTCATACCCTCCTTAATTATTCGTGGCGCGGGTCTAATAATTTCGCCGCGTCATCTACTCTGCCGTACTGGCCGCTTGCTTTAGCTAAAGCTTCGTTTGCGTCCATGCCTTTTGCAATCATTTCCATCATTTTGCCTAAGTGTACGAATTTATAGCCTATGATTTCATTGTTGTCATCTACTGCAATCTTTGTGATATAGCCTTCAGCAAGTTCTAAGTATCTGGGACCTTTATCCTTTGTTGCATATGTAGTACCAACCTGTGAACGCAAGCCTTTTCCTAAGTCCTCTAAACCTGCACCGATAGGAAGACCATCTTCAGAAAAAGCTGTCTGTGTACGGCCATATACAATCTGTAAGAAAAGTTCTCTCATCGCAGTATTTATCGCATCACAAACAAGGTCAGTATTTAAAGCTTCTAACAATGTCTTACCGATTAAAATTTCAGAAGCCATAGCAGCAGAGTGTGTCATACCAGAGCAACCTACTGTTTCAACTAATGCTTCTTCAATGATACCTTCTTTAACATTTAAAGTAAGCTTACATGTTCCCTGCTGTGGAGCACACCAACCAATACCGTGTGTTAATCCTGAGATTTCTTTGATTTCTTTTACCTGTGTCCATTTGCCTTCCTGAGGAATAGGCGCAGGACCGTGATATGCGCCTTTGGCTAAGGGACACATATGTTCTACTTCAGCTGAATATTTCATAATTCTGCTCCTTTCAAGTAATATATTTATATATTATAATTATTTGCATACTCAATAAATTTTACCATAATCATACAGTTTTGTCAAACGAATAGTGTCATTTTTTGTATTTTTCAAAAAATCTATTGACAAATGTACAATTTTGGGTTAAAATACTTATGGTGTGAAGACTAAAACCTTTACACCCTAGTAAAGAAAGAGGTGATTTTCTTGAAAAAGACAGGTAAAAATTATGAATTAGCTATGCTTTTGGATTTTTACGGCGAACTTTTGACAGAAAAGCAACGCGAAGCTATGGACTTATATTATAACGAGGATTTGTCTTTAGCGGAAATTGCAGAACCCCTTGCCATTTCCCGTCAGGGTGTAAGAGATTCCATTAAGCGCGGAGAAAAACAGCTTGAGGATTTGGAAAATACATTAGGTTTAGCCAAGAGATTTCGCGAAATCAAACAGGAAGTAGTAGATATCGGCGAGATGTTTTGCGAGCTTAAAACCTACATCGACACATACATTCACTCGGCAAAGCTCTCAGCAGCAGTTAGCGAAATGGCGGAAAAAATCGAAAAAATAACAGAAAAACTTTAAATTAGGGAGGAAGCTTGATGGCATTTGAAAACCTGTCAGAAAAGCTCGGTCTGGCATTAAAAAAGCTAAAAGGTCGCGGCGTAATAACTGAAAAAGATATAAAAGAATCAATGCGCGAAATCAAGCTTGCACTCTTAGAGGCTGATGTTAACTACAAAGTCGTTAAGGACTTCATTTCAAAAGTTTCGGAGCGAGCAGCAGGTGCAGATGTATTAGAGAGTCTCACTCCCGGTCAGCAGATTGTAAAAATAGTAAATGACGAACTCACTGCTTTAATGGGCAGCGAAAACTCTAGAATAGAATTTGGGAAAAACCCTACTGTCGTTTTGATGGCAGGTTTACAGGGTGCAGGTAAAACAACTTTTTGTGCAAAGCTTGCAGGATATATGCGAAAGCGCCACAACAAGCGCCCTCTACTCGTTGCTTGTGATATTTACAGACCTGCTGCCATAAAGCAGTTACAGGTTGTAGGTAAGCAGTTAGATATCCCCGTTTTTGAAATGGGAACCCAAACAACCGCCGTAAAAATAGCAAAAGCTGCAATTGAGCACGCTCGTGCTCACGGCAACGATTTTGTAATTTTGGATACTGCAGGTCGTCTTCATATTGACGATGAGCTTATGCAGGAATTAGAAGATGTTAAAGCTGCAGTAAACCCTAATGAAATTTTACTCGTAATAGACGCAATGACAGGTCAGGATGCGGTGAACATCGCTGAAAACTTTAATAATCGTTTAGAAATTTCAGGTGTCATTATAACAAAACTCGATGGCGATACACGAGGCGGTGCAGCTCTGTCTGTTAAGGCTGTTACAGGAAAACCCATTAAATTCTGCGGTGTGGGAGAAAAGCTTTCTGACATCGAAGAGTTCCATCCGGACAGAATGGCGTCCCGTATTTTAGGCGCAGGAGATGTGCTGTCATTAGTTGAAAAAGCACAAGAAGCGTTTGATGAAAAAGACGCGGCAGCACTGGAGGAAAAAATCAGGCAAAACACCTTTAATCTTGATGATTTTCTAAACCAAATGCAGCAAATGAAAAAAATGGGGCCTCTGTCTTCCCTGATTAAAATGGTTCCGGGTATTGACCACAAGGCATTAGATAATGCAAATATCGACGAGCGTAAATTAGATCGCGTTGAAGCAATAATTAAGTCGATGACAATGCAAGAACGCGAAAAGCCCGAAATATTAAATGCCAGCCGCAAAAAGAGAATTGCCGCAGGAAGCGGAAATCAGGTTTCCGATGTAAATCTTCTTTTAAAGCAGTTTGCTGAAATGCAGAAAATGATGAAACAATTTGGTGGCGGCGTAAAGCGTTTTAAAAAGAAAAAGAAGAAAAGATAATTTTGTTTTTTATGTTAAATAACATATATATTTTACTTTTGGAGGTGAAAAATATGGCAGTAAAAATGAGATTAA
>JAZSQN010000053.1:0-2553 GCA_045537995.1 Congzhengia sp.
CAACGATTTGTAAAAACTATAGAAATCCCTAATGTTAAAGATTAAGGAAATAAAATGTCTAATTAATAAACTTAAAGATTATGAAAAAAATTTTACTTAGCTTAGTTGCAATCTTTGCAATGGCTTCTTTCGCTTTTGCACAAGGGAAAGCTGACTTTTCAACCTTGAGTACAAATACTCAATATGCAGAGCGTACCACTACTGCAGGTTGGGTAGGAACAAACTGTGCGGTATTGGGACATGGTACTACTGATAGTAATCCTAACTTTAAAATGATTTCTGAAGGAGAAAAAGCATTGTGTATGAACGGTAAAACTACAGCAGTAGGTTCTATCACATCTCCTACATTGGAAGGCGGTATAGGAACTCTAACTTTCAATTATGGAAACCCATTTAGTGAATCTAATGGTGTTGACATAACTATTTCAATTCTACAAAATGGAGCAGTGGTTCATACAACAACATTTGCTAAAAAAATTCAGAGGTAGTTAAATGTACAGGGTATGTTTATAATGAAGAGATTAATATTGCTGGAGATTTTGTAATCGAAATTAAAAACAACAGTCCTTCAAACTCAACAAGCAACAAGGATCGCGTTGCAATCTGGAATCTTGAATGGACAGGACATGCAGGAGGTGGCGATGAGGTTCAAAAACCTTTTAGCCCTGCATTTTCTCTTGGCGAAGGAACTTATTATGAAACACAATCAGTAGAACTTTCTTGTGCAACTGAAGATGCTACTATCTATTACACAATCGATGGTAATGAACCTGACGCTAATAGCACAGTTTATTCAGAAGCTATTCTGGTAGCAGAAACTACAACAATCAAAGCCATTGCAATTAAAGACGAAGTTTCAAGTAATGTAGCAACTGCTACATTTACAATCGTAGAACCTGAGGTTCTTGAAAACATTGCAGCATTCTATGAAATAGCTTCTTCTAAAGGAAAAGCCGTAAAATTCGCCAATCCTTTAACTGTTATCTATCAAAACTACAACAACCTTCTTGTAAAAGATGAAACAGGTACAATGCTTATCTATGGTTCAACAAACCAAAAATACACTAATGGCGATGTAATGGAAGCAGGAACAATAGGAACTATCAGTGCTTATGGTGGCAATCCTCAATTAGCACCTGTAAGCACAAAAGAATTACCAAATGCTGCAGCAGGAACTCCGGTAGAACCTAAAGAAGTAACAATCGAAGAACTATCTGAATGTTCATTCCTTGACTATGTAAAGGTTGAAGATGTAACATTTACTCTTGATTCAGGAAAAACAAAGAACTATACAATTTCTAAAGATGGTGAGTCTTTCGCTGTTTACAATCAATTCAATCTTACTATCAGCAATTTAGAAGTAGGTAAGCTATTTGATGTTACAGGTTTTATGTCTTCTTATAATGGAACTGTACAATTACAACCTACATCTGTTGAATATGACGACCTTGCTACCGGTATCGAAGAAATTGCTACTGAAAATGCGCCTGTTGAATATTACAACTTGCAAGGTGTGAAGGTGGCTAATCCAGAAAACGGATTATTCATTAAGAAGCAAGGCGGAAAAGCTACTAAAGTGGTGCTTTATTTATCTATTCTTCGACATAAAAACATAAAGACACAAAAGATTTTTTGTTATTTTGTTTTTGTGTCAGAAATTACAGAATAAAACAACGGAAGCTCGGCGAATATCGCCGGGCTTCTTTTCTCTCTGTCAGAAAAACACAGAAACACATTCTATTCGTTGACATAAAAACATAAAGACATAAAAGATTTTTTGTTATTTTGTTTTTGTGTCACAAAAAAATCAGTTCCTTTATATCTTAAACTTATGTTTTTTGTTTCTTTGTCTAAAAGTAAATTGTAATTTTGTGGTGATATATAACATGTTCTTTCGGAAACAATAAGGCGCATGGTGTGTTTATGAAATGGAGAAAACTAATTAAGCATCGGATATGGAAAAGAAAAGATTGTTTGTTCAGATAAAAGAGTACTTGAGGGAATATTTTGATTTGCGAGCCGAACTTGACGATGAAAAGACGGCTGTAGAGTCGGTGATGGACGGCGTATCGTTCAAAGGTTCAAATATCATAATTTTGATTATTGCCATTTTCATTGCGTCGTTGGGGTTGAACACCAATTCAGCCGCTGTGATAATAGGAGCAATGCTTATCTCTCCGCTTATGGGACCTATCATCGGTATGGGTTTCGGTGTAGGTACATACGATTTCGATTTGATAAAACGCTCGTTCCGTAATCTTGCAGTTGCGGCTATGTTCAGTGTGCTTGCTTCAGCTCTGTATTTCTTCATTTCTCCGGTGAGTGAAGGTCGCTCCGAGTTGCTTGCGCGCACTTCGCCCACCATTTATGATGTGTTGATTGGATTCTTTGGCGGGTTGGCAGGTATAGTGGCTCTTGCGTGTAAGAAAAAAGGTAATGTGATACCGGGCGTGGCTATAGCCACAGCACTTATGCCGCCGCTTTGTACTGCGGGTTATGGTCTTGCCACATGGCAATTGCAGTATTTCTTCGGAGCATTTTATTTGTTTCTTA
>JAZSQN010000101.1:0-12156 GCA_045537995.1 Congzhengia sp.
TCCGCAAATTCTCTTTGGGAATATGGTGGTATAATGCTACTCATCTTTTGGCAGTCGGTATGATTTGGGCGATATATGAAGATAAAATCCTGAAATTCTTAAAAAAATTCTATTATGTCGTCACACCTTTTATACTGTTTACCTTTATTGTTTTATTCGATAAAAACTATGATATTTTAAATATGTTTAATTTCGAATCAGCACCATTAATATTGGCAATTATTTTAACATGTCT
This sequence comes from Congzhengia sp., assembly GCA_045537995.1. Taxonomy (GTDB): domain Bacteria; phylum Bacillota; class Clostridia; order UBA1381; family UBA9506; genus Congzhengia. The sequence continues at coordinate 236 of JAZSQN010000101.1, forward strand.
TTTTACTTTAAGTTTCCTTTTAATTTCTTTAAAGATAAACTTTGGAAATAGGGTACTTGATTTTTTAGGAGATATGTCTCTTGAAATATATATGACGCACGGTCTTTTTACCCGTGTTTTACGCAGCAAGTTTTTGTATATAGAAAATGACTCGTTTTGGGCCGTGTCCGTTCTTTTCGGAACGATTATACTTTCTTTTGTTCTTCATAAGTATTTCGTGTTTATTCTTTCAAAATATAAACAACTATTAGCTAAAGGTGCCTAAAACTATGATAAAATTAATTAACCTTTTAAAAAAAAGATATTCTTCTTTTGATATCGGCTATCTTAGCAATACTTTCATCATTTTTTATTGCACCCGATAAAGAATATCTTTCATATATAAACTTTCCTGTTTTAGTATTACTTTTTTGCCTTATGATTGTTGTGGCAGGTCTTGAAAAATCAGGAGTTTTTTCGTGGCTGAAAAAAGCATTGTCAAATAGAATAAAAACAGAGAAATCAATGGTTTTCTCTCTTTGTATGCTTTGTTTTTTCAGTTCTGCACTTATCACGAATGATGTTTCGCTGATTACATTTGTACCTTTTTCAATATCAATATTGAAAAAACAAAAACCAAGCACGATTATATTCTGTGTTGTAATGGAAACAATTTCTGCAAATCTGGGGAGTTTGATTACTCCTATAGGAAACCCTCAAAACCTTTATCTTTATACATATTTTAATACTTCACTTATAGATTTCTTTAAAATCACACTGCCTTTGGGCTTGATTTGTTTCTTGATGATTTGTGCGTGTTTTATTTTTTATAGAAATCGCGCTATAAGTTTTGACAACAAAGACGAATACATCTGCATCGACATAAGAAATCTGTTGATTTTTTCTTTTCTTTTTTTTACTGTCTATATTGTCAGTTTTAAAGATTATTTCTTGCTATATTACCTTTTTGGTTGTGTTATTTTTTACACTTGTTGCAGACAGAAAACTGTTTAAACAAGCTGACTACCAACTGCTTATTACCTTTGTTTTTTTCTTTATATTTGCCGGAAATGTATCAAGGATTTCCGTAATATACGAATTCATAACAAAAATCCTGTTAAAAAGAGAAGTCTTAGTATCAGCACTTATTTCTCAGGTGGTAAGTAATGTTCCTGCAGCTGCAATGCTCTCAGCATTTACCGATGATGCCCGTTCGTTAATACTGGGCACAAATATAGGTGGATTAGGTACTGTAATTGCCTCGATGGCAAGTCTTATATCCTACCGTTTCATAGCGAAAGAAAATAGCATCAGCAAGGTACGGTATATGCTTACATTTACAGTTTACAATGTTGCAATGCTTATAGTTTTATTACTGATATTTAAATAAAGAAGGCACTCCGTACGGAGTGCCTTCTTTATTTATTATTCTGTTGTATAGTTATCGAAATATCCCTGAATCCATACGATTGGTGTACCCTTATCTCCTGAGCCTGATGTCAGAACACAAAGCGAACCGATAAGGTCTGTAAGTCTTCTGGGTGTTGTACCTTCTGAAACCATTTGTCCAACAAGGTTATCATCTTTTTCTACAATCTTTTGTTTTATTGCTTCTTTTAAAGCATCGCCTGAAAGTTCAGCAAAGTCGTTGTCGGCTAAATACTTAAGTTTTAATTCATTAGGTGTTCCTTCAAGACCTTTTGTATACGCGGGAGAAACTACAGGGTCTGCAAGCTCCCAAATCTTTCCTACAGGGTCTTTAAACGCGCCGTCACCGTAAACCATTACTTCAATTTTTTTGCCTGTCGCCGCATATAACTTTTCTTGAATAGCATCTACTACAGGCTGACAATCACGAGGGAATAATTTTACCTGGTCCTCTGTTGCTTTATTTGAACCTAAAAGTCCGTAGTTTTCATTATAACCGCTGCCGTCGACAGGTGCATTCATTATTTCGTCAAGTCCCAAAATAATTTCTCCGCCTGCGGCTTTTAGAATTCTTTTTGTGCGGGCTCTTGTGTGAATATCGCAACAAAGAACATTTTTTGTATAATTTAAAATTGCCTTAGGGTTATTTGCGAAAACTACTTCAACCTCTGCTCCGCATTCTTTTATAAGGTTTTCATAGTATTCAACATAGTCAACGCCTGTAAATGTGTGTTTCTCATAACCAAAAAGCTCACGATATTTTGAAAGCGACAAAACATCTGTATATGGATCAATACCTTTTTCATCTAAAGCATCTAAACTTATTAAGTGATTTCCAACTTCATCTGAAGGATATGAAAGCATCAAAACAACTTTTTTTGCACCCTTTGCTATACCACGCAAACAAATAGCAAAACGGTTACGGGAAAGAATGGGGAAAATAACTCCTACAGTTTCTCCTCCGAATTTTGTTTTAATATCCTTTGCAATATTATCAACAGACGCATAATTGCCCTGTGCTCGTGCAACGATTGCCTCTGTCATGGCAACAATGTCACGGTCATGAAATGTTATATTATCGTCTTTTGCTGCTTCTAAAACAGAAGCGGTTACTATTTCTACGATATCATCACCATTCTTAATAATAGGGGCTCTTACACCTCTTGATACTGTACCAATCATTCTGCTCATCAAGAACATCTCCTTTGGATTTAAAATCATACGCACTGTATTTTACCATAAACGCATAACTTTTTCAATAATTTTTATATGTTTTTTCAAAAAATATTTTTAATTTTTTTGGTTTTTTAATTCTTCAAGTTTTTCCTTAATTATTTTAAAGAAATCCGCATCTGTCTCTTTTACATTATAATCTTTTATAAGCTTTCGTATATTGCATAAGGCATTTTCTACATCATTTTTAAAACCTTTTGCAGAAATTCTTAACGCTCCGCCTCCAAAAACTATCATTTGTTCTAAACTATCAGAAGTAGCAACCGTTACCTTATAATTTTTACTCAGTTCTTTTGCCGCTTTTTCAATGTATGCATCTGCTGTTTGAGCCTCTTTTGTATACACTACGGTAATTCCCTTTATTTTTTCCACTTCACCTACATTTCCCTTAACCTTATATGCATCAAAAACGACAATTATCTCATTTTGCTTATATGTCCTGTATGTTATCATTTTATCAATAAGGGCGCATCTTGCATCTTCTAAATTTTCTTTTGCCGTTTCCTTTAAATCATCCCACGCAAATATAATGTTGTATCCGTCAACCAATAGGTATTCTATATCTGGTTTTTTCTTTATGTCAATTTTTATTTTTTGTACTTCTTTTTTTGTATTTAGCGCTTTTTGCGGAATCTTTGTTTCTACTTTCCCGTATGTTTTTTCGAAAATTCTTAAAAGCTCTTTATCTGTTGTATGGTATTTTTCCTGTTTTACCATAAAATTTTCTGTCTGTTTTTTTGGTTTTAAAACGCTGTCTAGGTGCATATGCTGTGTAACATCATTCCATGAAACAACAAAGCCTGCGCCATGTGAACAAAAAACAGAATCTGCTGTATTTTCTAAATCTGCATCGGGATTATATCCTGTTTCCTCTATTACTAAATCTTGATTATTGCAGGGACCGTAACCTGAAAACTTAACTGAAATCTTTCCTTGCCCATGCGTATAGTTTACAAGTTCTTTATGATAATTTCTTATCAGGACAGCCTCAACACTTCCTGTTATTCTTATCATGTCGCCTTTAGTTTGAGGAAGTGATATTGTTGCTCCTAACTGGTCCAAGTCAGTCATCGCCCTCCCCGCATTTTCTTTTGGGACCTCCAGAGAAAAATCATAATAAGGCGCAAGCAATACGCTTTTGGCATTCCTCAACCCGTGACGAACTGCACGATAGGTAGCTTCCCTGAAATCTCCGCCTTCTGTGTGCTTTAGATGAGCCTTTCCCGACTTTAGCGTGATTTTAATATCTGTAATGGGTGCACCTGTTAAAACGCCTTTGTGTTCCTTTTCCATTAAGTGGGTAAGTATCAACCTCTGCCAATTTTTATCAAGAATCTCTTCACTGCAGTCTGTCGCAAATTGCATTCCGGACCCTTTTGAAAGCGGTTCTAAAACAAGATGCACCTCAGCGTAATGTCTTAAAGGTTCAAAATGTCCTACTCCCTCAACAATATTTTGTATCGTTTCTTTATATACTATTCCGCTTTCTTCAAAATCTACATCCAGTCCGAATCTTTTTAATACAATATTTTTTAGGACCTCAGTCTGAATTTCACCCATCAGCTTTAGTTGAATTTCTTTGAGTTGTTCATTCCAGAAAACGCCAAGCTTTGTTTCTTCCTGTTCTAAAACTTTAAATTTTTCTACAGCTGATAAAATATCCGTTCCTTTAGGTAAAATAACTTTATAGGAAAATATCGGTTCACATATTAAGTCTTTTGAATTGCCCTCTTTTCCTATACCCTGACCTGCAAATGTTTTATCAAGACCCGTCAAAGCACATATTGTTCCGGCATCTGCTTCTTTAACTCCGGTATATTTTTCACCGGAGTAAATCCTTATTTCATTTACTTTTTCTCCGTCTATTAATTCTTTAACCTTTAAGACACCGCCTGTGATTTTTACAAATGTTAATCTTTGTCCCCGCTCGTCTGCGGAAATTTTAAAAACCTTTGCACCGAATTTTTCATCATCTTTTGGCTGTTTTGTAAGTTTTAAAAACGCATCAAGAAAAATCTCCACACCCTCCAATTTAAGAGCAGAGCCTGAAAAGAGAGGGAAAATCTTTCGTTTTGCTATAGCATCGCACAAATCTTCATCTTCTATTTTTCCGCTTTCTAAATATCCGTTCATAAGTTTTTCGTCACAAACAGCAATGGTTTCTAAAAGCTTTTCTTCGTCATCTTGCGTAAAATCTATAATACAATCAGAAAATTCTTCCTTTAATTCTTCCGTAACACGAACAAAATCTGCGTTCTCTAAATCAAGTTTGTTTACAAAAATAAAGGTAGGTATTTGGTGATTTTTAAGCATCTCCCAGACTGTTTTTGTGTGACTCTGTATTCCGTCTGTGGCACTTATTACTAGAATTGCATAGTCTAAGACAGACAGAGTTCGCTCCGCTTCTGCCGTAAAATCAGTATGACCGGGAGTATCTAAAAGTGTTATTTTTGTATCCGAAACGGAAAACACCGCCTGTTTTGAAAAAACAGTAATTCCGCGAGCGCGTTCAAATTCATCGGTATCTAAAAAAGTATCCTTTTTATCTACACGACCGAGCTTCCTTATTTCTCCGGCGCAAAACAGTAATCCCTCTGACAAGGTAGTTTTCCCTGCGTCAACATGAGCTAAGATTCCAACTGTAATTTTTTTCACGCTAATACCCCCCTTCTTAGTTTTACTAAAAACACTTTATCATATTATGGCGTTTTTGTCCATAAAAAAAGCAACCTATGGTTGCTTTTTAATATGTTCCTTTATTACATAAACAGGCCTGTTTTTTACCTGAATATACATTTTTGCAAGATATTCACCCAAAACACCCAGACAGAAAAGCTGTAATCCGCCCAAAAGCAGTACTAAAACAACGATTGTTGCATATCCTGGAACATCAATTCCAAAGAAAAGCTTTTGCATTACAACAACTACAAGGTATATAATAGAAATAAGTGACGATAAAAAACCTACATAGGTAGAGAGTCTTAAAGGAGCTGTTGAAAATGAAACGATGCCCTCTATTGCATATTTAAAAAGCTTTTTAATGTTCCACTTCGTTCTCCCTGTTTTTCTTTCTTGGGCCTCATAAGGAATATACTCTGTATTAAAGCCTACCCACCCGAAGATGCCTTTCGAGAATCTGTGGTACTCACTCATAGAAATAACTGCATTTACCATAGTTCTTCTCATCAAACGAAAATCAGAAGCACCATTTACGAAATTCACATCCGAAAGTCCGTTAATAAGTCGATAAAACCATGATTTTACCCATGACATTAAGCGTCCTTCACGACGCTTTTCCTGATATGCCGTAACGCAATCAATCTCTTGATTCTCCTCTAATATTTTAAGCATTTTAAGCACTATCTCAGGATGCTGCTGCAAATCTGCATCAATTATACCAACCAGATCTCCCGTTGAAACATTAAGTCCCGCATACATTGCTGCTTCTTTTCCAAAATTACGGCTTAGTGATACAATCTGTATACTCTCTTCGTTTTCTTTTTTATAGAGCATTTTCAATACATCAGCAGTTTTATCAGTGCTTCCGTCATTTACGAAGATTATCTCATAATCTATGTTGTTTTTAAATACATTTTTAATTTCATCGAAAAGCCTTTCAACATTTCCTTCTTCATTATAGCAAGGAACAACAAGCGAGAGTTTCATTGTTTGATTGCCTTCTTTCCGCTGCATTTTTTTACATTATAACAAAATACTTCTATGTTTGTCAATTATTCGATAATCTATTACACATTTTCTGCTATTTGTGTGAATGTTTTTTGCTATATCAAAAAAAATCAAAATTTGTCTTGATTTTTCTAAAAGCGTGTGTTAAAATGTTGTTAATTTCATTAAAGGCGATGACCAGAAACAAGTAGGTATGTACGGAAGGTCTAAAGAGAGGTGTCGGTTGCTGCGAGACATCGACTGAGGCATACTGAATACATTTTGTGAGCTGCGCACCGAAATAACAGTAGGCTGCGACGGGCGTTCCCGTTACAGAACTAAGGTATGTCAGTACCTGATAAGGCTTAAATCGTGAGATTTGGGCGAACTGAGGTGGTACCACGAGATTATTCTCGTCCTCTGGATTATATCTTGAGGGCGGGTTTTTTTATTTTCCGCCCAAAAAAAAGAAAGGGTGGTTTTTATGGTATTAAAAATCTCATTATTGGTAATCTTCTTTGCAGTTATGGTGGCGGTCGGTCTCTACTGCAGAAAACACTCAACGGATGTAAGCGGTTTCGTTTTAGGAGGTCGCTCAGTAGGTCCATGGCTTACAGCGTTTGCATACGGTACATCTTACTTTTCTGCCGTTATCTTCGTAGGCTACGCAGGACAATTCGGATGGAAATTCGGTATTGCATCTACATGGATCGGTATCGGAAACGCAGTGATTGGTTCGCTGCTTGCATGGATAGTATTGGGAAGAAGAACTCGTCTTATGTCTCAGCATTTAAATTCTTCTACAATGCCTGAGTTCTTTGGAAAAAGATTTTTAAGCCCTGCTTTAAAAATCGCATCATCAATTATAGTATTTATTTTCTTGATTCCCTATACAGCATCTCTTTACAACGGTTTATCAAGACTTTTTGATATGGCATTCCCGCAGATTGATTACTCAACCTGTGTAATTGTTATGGCAGTACTTACCGGTATTTATGTTATAGCAGGCGGATACATGGCTACAGCTATTAATGACTTCATTCAGGGAATTATCATGCTTGGAGGAATTGTTGCAGTAATTGCAGCTGTTTTAAATCTAAACGGCGGATTCATTGAATCTTTAAACGGACTTGCTTCAATCAGTGCTGAAGGTGTTGCACCAGGTGCGTTTAATTCATTCTTTGGGCCTGACCCACTGAACTTGATGTTTGTAGTAATTTTAACATCATTAGGTACATGGGGACTTCCTCAGATGGTTCAGAAGTTTTACGCTATTAAAAGCGAAAAAGATATAAGCAAAGGTACGATAATTTCAACAATTTTTGCAATTATTGTTGCTGGCGGCTGCTACTTCTTAGGCGGTTTCGGAAGATTGTTTACTGACAAATTAAGCTTTAACGCTGACGGCTCAATCGTGGGAGGCTTTGACGCTATCATCCCTACAATGATTGACGGTTTGCCTACCATTCTTATTGCAATAGTGATAATTTTGGTGCTTTCTGCATCAATGTCTACGCTTTCATCTTTGGTTTTGGCATCAAGCTCAACCTTAACTCTTGACTTTTTAAAAGGCCATGTTATCAAGAACATGTCAGAGAAAAAGCAGGTTTTAATTATGAGAGTTTTAATTGTTGTATTTATTGTAATATCAGCAGTTATCGCTATAAATAAGGACAAATTATCAGCCATAGCACAGATGATGGGTATTTCATGGGGTGCTTTAGCCGGTGCATTTTTAGCTCCCTTCTTGTTCGGTTTATACTGGAAAAGGACAACAAAATCAGCAGTTTGGGCAAGCTTTATATTTGGCGCAGGAATTATGATTTTAAACATGATTGCAAAACCCTTATTCCCGCAAATTCTACAGTCACCCATTAACTGCGGTGTTATAGCAATGCTTGGCGGACTTGTTATCGTTCCGATTGTAAGCTTGTTCACACCAAAACTTAATCTTGATAAGACTAACGAAATGTTTGAATGCTACAATGAAAAAGTTGTCGTTAGCGCTAAAAAATCTTTAGGCGAATAATTAAAGTAATATGTGCAGAGTATAGGAAACTCTATACTCTTGCGCTGCTTTTCGGAAAGGAAAAATATAAATGCCAATTACAGAAATTTTACAAAAAAACGCAGACTTTTATCCTAATGATGTGAGTTTGGTTGAAATCAATCCCAAACATGAATCTCAGCTTTTAACAACATGGCGTGAATATTCTTTAATTGAGAGTAATTCCCGTGAAGTTTACAGAAAAGAGATTACATGGAGCGAATTTAACAAGCGTGCAAACCGTTTTGCAAACTTTTTACTTTCGCGCGGCGTAAAACGCGGTGATAAAGTTGCTATTCTTTTAATGAACTGCCTAGAGTGGCTTCCTGTATACTTCGGCGCTCTAAAAGCAGGTGCTCTGGCTGTACCATTAAACTATCGCTACACAGCTGATGAGATAAAATACTGTCTTGACTTATCAGACTCCGACATCATCATTTTCGGACCTGAATTTACTGGTCGTATAGAAGAAATTCATTCAAGAGTAAAGCATGTTAAAATGTGGTTGTATCTCGGTGAGGATTGCCCTACATTTGCAGAAAGCTATGATGAACTTACATCATATTGCTCATCAAAGTCACCTAATGTTAAACTTACTGACGATGACGATGCGACAATTTATTTTTCATCGGGTACTACAGGCTTTCCTAAGGCTATCTTGCACAAGCACAGAAGTTTGGTGCACGCTGTCATGACTGAGCAAGCCCACCATAAACAAACAAAAGATGATGTATTTTTATGTATTCCTCCGCTTTACCATACAGGTGCTAAAATGCACTGGTTCGGTAGCTTTTTAGTAGGCGGTAAGGCTGTTTTGTTAAAAGGTATTAAACCTGAATGGATACTAAAAACAGCATCTGAGGAAAAATGTTCTATTGTATGGTTATTGGTTCCGTGGGCACAGGATATTTTAGACGCTGTTGAACGAGGTGATGTTAACATCTCAGATTACGATTTAACACGATGGCGTTTAATGCACATCGGTGCACAGCCCGTACCCCCAAGTCTTATTAAACGCTGGAAATCACTTTTCCCAAATCATGCATACGATACAAACTACGGACTTTCTGAATCAATCGGTCCGGGTTGCGTACATTTAGGCGTTGAAAACGAGCACAAGGTTGGAGCTATCGGCAAAGCGGGTTTTGGATGGTTGACTAAAATCGTTGATGAAAACAAACAGGAAGTAGCGCGCGGTGAGGTAGGCGAACTCGCAGTTAAAGGTCCCGGTGTTATGACCTGCTATTACAAAGACGAAAAAGCAACAAATGAAGTTTTAGCCGACGGATGGTTGTTTACAGGAGATATGGCACAAGAAGATGAAGACGGCTTTATTTTCTTGGTTGACAGAAAAAAAGATGTCATCATCTCCGGCGGTGAAAATTTGTATCCTGTGCAAATCGAGGACTTCTTAAGAAAGAACGACAAAATTTCAGATGTCGCTGTAATCGGTCTTCCCGATGCGCGTTTGGGTGAAATTGCTGCTGCAATCATTCAGGTTAAAGAAGGCTCAACATTAACGGAGGAAGATGTACAGGATTTCTGTCTTGATATGCCAAGATACAAGCGTCCTCACAAAATCATTTTTGCAGATGTTCCAAGAAATCCCACAGGCAAAATTGAAAAACCAAAACTCCGTGAAATCTATTGCGGTGAAAGCGTCGTTGCACAACAGAACGAAATCAACTAAATTTGACAAAAAATGCTCCGGTTTTACTTGATTATCGGAGCATTTCGTGTCATAATATATATTATAATCTTATTACATATTAGGAAGGTAATTATAATGAAAAAACTGTTACTTGGCAATGCGGCAGTTGCTCGCGGTGCGTATGAAGCGGGAGTAAATGTGGTAGCATCCTATCCCGGCACACCAAGCACCGAGATAACTGAGGAAATTGTAAAATTTGATGACATTTACGCAGAATGGTCGCCCAATGAAAAGGTTGCAGGCGAAGTTGCAATAGGCGCATCCATTGCAGGAGCTCGTGCTATGAGTTGCATGAAGCATGTTGGTTTAAATGTTATGGTTGACCCTGTGTTTACAGTAAGCTACACAGGAGTAAACGGCGGTCTTGTTTTCTGCGTAGCAGATGATCCGGGTATGCATTCTTCACAAAACGAACAGGATTCAAGGCATTATGCTAAAGCTTCTAAAATCATGATGCTAGAGCCTGCAGATTCCTCTGAATGTAAAGAATTTACACGCCTCGCATTTTCTCTTTCAGAAAAATTTGATACCCCTGTATTTATAAGGCTTTCAACGAGAGTATCACACTCACAGAGCTTAGTAGAATTAGGCGAAAGGGAAAACGCAGAATTAAAACCGTATGAAAAAAACATCCAGAAATTCGTTATGATGCCTGCAAATGCTATTGCCCGTCATGTTATTGTTGAAGAAAGAATTAAAGCATTAGAAGAATTCGCAGAAAACACAGAATTAAATACTGTAGAATTAAACCGCAGCAAAATCGGTATTATTTCTTCTGGTATTTCCTACATGTACGCAAAAGAAGCTTTGGGCGATAAGGTAGATTATTTAAAACTGGGTATGGCTTATCCCATGCCAAAGAAAAAGCTCATAGATTTTGCTAAAAAGCATAAAAAACTTTATGTTATAGAAGAGCTTGACCCAATAATTGAAAACCATTTGAAATCATTGGGCATTAAGGTAATCGGAAAAGATGCATTTAGTCTTTTAGGCGAATATACTCCCGCTATGATTAAAAAAGTAGTATTAGGAGCAGATGCACCTAAATGCGCCCAAATCTCCGAAACAATTCCTGTACGCCCTCCTGTTATGTGTGCAGGATGTCCCCACAGAGGAACATTTTATGTTCTTAAAAAGTTAGGACTTGTAGTGTCAGGCGATATTGGCTGTTATACATTAGGTGCAGTAGCACCATTGCAGTCAGTAGATACAACAATCTGTATGGGTGCTTCAGTCTCTGCTGCTTTAGGTATGGCAAAGGCAAGAGGTGCCGAATTTAATAAAAAACTCGTTTCTGTTATCGGTGACTCAACATTTATGCATTCCGGTATTACAGGATTAATTGATATTGTCTATAATAAAGGAAATAACACGGTAATCATTTTAGACAACTCAATAACAGGCATGACAGGCCATCAGGAAAATCCCACAACAGGTCGCACAATTCGCGGCGAAGAAACAAAACAGGTAGACTTAATCAAACTCTGTCAGGCAGTAGGCATTGACCATGTTGTCGTAGCTGATCCCTTCGATGTAAAAGAATTCGAGCGGGTTGTAAAAGAAGAAGTTGAGCGCGATGAACCTTCAGTTATTATCGCTCAGCGCCCCTGCGCATTACTAAAGGGAGTAAAGTACACAGGACATTGTAAAGTCACCGACAACTGTAAAAACTGTAAGATGTGCATGAAACTAGGTTGCCCTGCAATAACAGTTAAGGACGATAAAGTTGTAATTGATGCAACTCAGTGTAACGGTTGTGGCCTTTGTGTAAATGTTTGCCCATTTGGTGCAATAGAAAAAGAAGAGTAAGGAGGAAAAAAACATGACTAAAAACATTATGATAGTAGGCGTTGGCGG
>JAZSQN010000068.1:0-6789 GCA_045537995.1 Congzhengia sp.
GAAGAAAACAATCGAGAACGATGGCTATTGCGCAGTTCAGGTTGGTTTCGGCGAAAAGAAAGAAAAGCATACAACAAAAGCTATGCAGGGACATTTCAAAAAGGCTGGCACAGGCTACATGAGATACTTAAAGGAACTCAAGTTAGAGTCTGCCGCTGAAATGAATGTTGGCGATGAAATCAAAGCAGATGTATTCGCAGCCGGTGAATCTGTTGATGTAACAGGTATCACAAAAGGTAAAGGTTATGCAGGTCCCATTAAGAGATGGGGCGCACACAGAGGTCCTATGACACACGGTTCAGGCTATCACAGAGGTCCCGGTTCATTGGGTGCATGTTCTACACCTTCAAGAGTTATGAAGGGCAAGAAACTTGCAGGTCATCTCGGTGTAGAAAAAGTAACGATTCAGAATCTTGAAGTTGTATTAGTAGATGTCGAAAAGAATGTAATTGCAATAAAAGGTGCAATTCCTGGTCCTAAGGGCGGCATGGTAATCATTAAAGATTCTGTTAAGGCATAACAAATAACGGATACGAAAGGAGGAAGTTAAATGCCTAACGCGATTTTATTAAATATGGAAGGTAAAGAAGTTGGCAAGTTTGAGTTAAACGATGCAGTATTCGGTATTAACCCCAGCAAGTCAGCTATGCATACAGTAGTAGTTAGCTATCTTGGCAACCAGAGACAGGGCACACAGAGTGCATTAACACGCGCAGAAGTTCGTGGCGGCGGCATCAAGCCCTGAGGACAAAAAGGCACAGGCCGTGCTCGTCAGGGTTCAACAAGAAGCCCGCAGTGGACAGGTGGTGGCGTAGTTTTCGCTCCAAAGCCGAGAAGCTACAGAACAAGTGTTAATAAGAAGATTAAGCAGCTTGCTATGCGTTCAGCTTTATCTGCAAAATTTGCTGATAACGAGATGCTCTTCTTAGATAACATTACAGTAGAAGAAGTAAAGACAAAAACAATAGCAGAAATGCTTAAGAATTTAAATGTAACAGAAAAAACTCTTATTGTTCTTCCAGAAAATAACGAAAAAGTTTATCTTTCTGCAAGAAACATTCCCGGAGTTGGTGTGTCTTATGTTGGCATGGTTAGTGTATACGAATTATTAAAGTATAAGAAAGTAATCATGGTTAAAGACGCTGCCGAAAAATTAGGGGAGGTGTACGCGTAATGAAAAGCCCTTATGATATCATCATAAAACCTGTAGTAACAGAAGCGAGCATGGATATGTTAGCTGACAAAAAGTACACATTTAAAGTGGCTAAAGACGCAAACAAAGTTGAAATTAAAAAGGCTGTTGAAGAAATATTTGGCGTAAAAGTTGATAAAGTTACAACAATGAACTTTGACGGCAAGCTCAAGAGAATGGGAAGATTTGAAGGCAGACGCGCTTCATACAAAAAGGCAGTTGTAAAACTCACAGCTGACAGCAAAACAATTGAATTCTTTGAGAGCATGGTTTAATTAAGAATAAGGAGTGAATAGGATATGCCGACAAAAAAATATAATCCTACCTCACCAGCAAGAAGATTTATGACTGTTTCCACATTTGAGGAAGTTACAAAGTCAGAACCTGAAAGATCATTACTTGAATCTTTAAATAAAGCTGGCGGTAGAAACAACTATGGCAGAATCACCGTTCGTCACAGAGGCGGCGGAAATAGAAGAAAATACAGAATTATCGACTTTAAGAGAAATAAGGTTGGTACAGCAAAGGTTATCGGTATTGAATACGATCCTAACAGATCAGCAAATATTGCTTTAGTTCAGTACGAAGACGGCGAAAAGAGATATTTCTTAGCACCTTTAGGTGTTACAGACGGCATGGAAATCGTAACAGATCCTGCTGGCGCTGATATCAAGCCCGGTAACGCAATGCAGATTGCAAACATCCCTGTTGGTACATTGATCCACAATATTGAGCTTCAGCCCGGTAAAGGTGGTCAGTTAGTAAGAACAGCGGGTGCTAGTGCACAGCTTATGGCTAAAGAAGGTAAGTATGCTCAGGTAAGACTTCCTTCCGGTGAAGTTAGACTTATTGCTCTTAACTGCATGGCTACAATTGGTCAGATAGGTAACTTAGACCATGAAAATATTTCAATAGGTAAAGCAGGTAGAAAACGCCATATGGGTTGGAGACCTACAGTAAGAGGTTCTGTAATGAACCCCTGCGCCCATCCTCACGGTGGTGGTGAAGGTAAGTCACCCGTTGGTAGACCCGGTCCTGTTACACCTTGGGGTAAGCCTGCACTTGGTCTTAAGACAAGAAAGAAAAAGAATCTTAACGACAAGTTCATTGTTAAGAGAAGAAACGATAAATAATATTTCGTAACGATATATCGAGAACTCTCTCGGATAATCTTAGGCGAAGGAGGATTTAAATTGAGTAGATCGGTTAAAAAAGGACCTTTCGTGCATGAGAAGCTTTTAGCTCGAATCATGAAAATGAATGAAACAAATGAAAAAAGAGTTTTAAAGACATGGTCAAGAAGCTCAACCATTTTCCCTGATATGGTAGGACATACAATCGCCGTACATGACGGAAGAAAGCATGTTCCGGTGTTCATTTCAGAAGATATGGTAGGACACAAACTCGGTGAGTTTGCACCCACAAGAACATATAAAGGCCATGCCGGAAATAAAACAAGCGGTAAATAATATTTCCTTTTAAGAGAGGAGGAGTTATAGTGGAAGCGAGAGCAAAACTTAGTTACGCTCGTATTTCATCAAGAAAAGTTAAGATCGTAATTGATATGATCAGAAATAAACCTGTTAATGTTGCAATGGGCATTTTAAAGAATACACCTAAGGCTGCAAGTGAGTTACTTATTAAACTTCTTGCATCAGCGGTGGCAAATGCTGAAAACAATCACAACATGGACAAAAACAACCTGTACATTGCAGAAATTTATGCAAATCAGGGTCCCACATTAAAGCGTGTAAGACCCAGAGCACAGGGTAGAGCGTTTAGAATAAGAAAGAGAACAAGCCATATCACAATCGTGGTAAAAGAGCTTGGTCAGGAAAACTAAAAGAAGGAGGTATAAGTCTTGGGACAGAAAGTTAATCCACACGGTTTAAGAGTAGGCGTAATTAAAGACTGGGATTCAAAATGGTTTGCAAATGATAAGGACTTTGGAGATTACCTGGTTGAAGATTATAAATTAAGAAAATTCTTAAAAGAAAAACTCTATGCTGCAGGTATTGCAAAAATTGAAATTGAGCGTACAGCAAAAAGAGTAAAAGTTAACATTTATGCAGCAAAACCCGGTATCATTATTGGTAAGGGCGGCGCTGAAATCGAGAAGGTTAAAAAAGAGCTTGAGAGCTTAACAAATAAGACAGTTGCTTTAAATATCGAAGAAATAAAGCAGCCTGATATGAATGCGCAGTTGGTAGCTGAAAATATCGCATCACAGTTAGAAAGAAGAATTTCTTTCAGAAAAGCGATGAAATCAGTTATGTCAAGAGCAATGAAGTTAGGTGCTAAGGGTATTAAAACAACATGTTCTGGCCGTCTTGGCGGTGCTGAAATCGCAAGATCTGAGCATTATCATGAAGGCACAATTCCGCTCCAGACATTAAGAGCAGACATTGACTACGGTTTTGCAGAAGCAAACACAACATACGGTAAAATCGGTGTTAAAGTCTGGATTTATAAAGGAGAAATCCTTCCCGAGAGTAAAAAGATTAAGACTGAGGGAGGTAAATAAGAATGTTATTACCGAAAAGAGTAAAATACAGAAGAGTAATGCGCGGTAGAATGAAGGGTCAGGCGTTACGCGGAAACAAAGTAACAAACGGCTCGTTTGGTCTCCAGGCATTAGAAGCTTCCTGGATTACATCAAACCAGATTGAAGCAGCCCGTATTGCGATGACAAGATACATCAAGCGTGGCGGTAAAGTTTGGATAAAGATTTTCCCGGATAAACCGGTTACAGAAAAACCTGCTGAAACCCGTATGGGTAGCGGTAAGGGTTCACCTGAATACTGGGTAGCAGTAGTAAAACCCGGTAGAGTATTATTTGAAATCGATGGCGTTTCAGAAGAAGTTGCAAGAGAAGCACTTCGTCTTGCTATGCACAAACTTCCTATTAAATGTAAGTTTGTAGCTAAAGAAACTGAAGAAATGGAGGGTTAATTTAATGAAGGTAAACGAAATTCGTGCGTTAAGCACAGCTGAACTCGAAACAAATCTCGCTGACCTTAAGAAAGAACTCTTTAACCTCAGATTCCAGAACGCTACAAATCAGTTGGAAAACCCAATGAGAATTGTTGAGGTTAAGAAGACAATAGCCAAAGTTAAAACAGTAATGGCTGAGAGAAAACTTGCAGAGTAAGGATAAATAAGTCCTTGAAAGGAGTGAAATCATGGCAGAAACAAGAAATTTCAGAAAACAAAGAATAGGTAAAGTTGTTAGCAACAAGATGGATAAAACAATCGTAGTTGCTATCGAATATAATGTAAAACATCCTCTTTATGGAAAAATCATGAAGAAGACCTATAAACTTAAAGCCCATGACGAGAACAATATCTGCGGAATAGGCGATAAGGTGTTAGTAATGGAAACAAGAAAACTTTCTCGCGATAAGAGATGGAGACTTGTTAACATTTTAGAAAAGGCAAAGTAATTGAATTAAGAAACGGAGGTAACCAATTATGATTCAACAGCAGACACTTTTGAAGGTTGCGGATAATACCGGAGCAAAAGAGTTGATGTGTATCAGAGTATTGGGCGGTTCTAAAAGAAGATACGCGGCAATCGGCGATGTGGTTGTTGCTTCTGTTAAAAAGTCAACACCCGGTGGCGTTGTAAAAAAGGGTGACGTTGTAAAAGCAGTCATCGTAAGATCAGTTTCCGGCGTAAGACGAAATGACGGCACATACATCAAGTTTGATGAAAATGCAGCTGTTATAATAAAGGAAGACAAAAACCCGAGAGGAACTCGTATTTTTGGACCTGTAGCTAGAGAGCTTAGAGAAAAAGAATACATGAAGATTCTTTCTTTGGCGCCTGAGGTACTCTAATTTAAATTAAAATTAAGGAGGAGCCCACAAAATGGCAAAAATGAATATTAAATCCGGAGATCAGGTAGTAGTAATTTCCGGTAAAGATAAGGGTAAAAAAGGTAAAGTAATCGAAGTTTTGCCTGGTAAGGGTAAAGCAATCGTTGAAGGAGTAGCAGTAGCTACAATGCATAAAAAACCACGCGGACAGGCACAGCCTGGTGGTATCATCAAGCAGGAAGCTGCAATTGATGCTTCTAATGTTATGGTGGTTTGCTCAAAATGCAAGAAAGCAACAAGAGCCGCAAGAAAAGTATTAGAAGACGGATCTTCTGTGCGTTACTGCAAAAAATGCGGAGAAACCTTTAACGACTAATTTTGTAAAGGAGGTAAACTAAGCAGATGGCTAGATTACAGGAAAAATATAGCAAGGAAGTTGCTCCTGCTTTAATGGCAAAGTATGGCTACAAAAGCACAATGCAGATTCCTAAGCTTGAAAAAATTGTAATAAATATCGGCTGTGGCGAAGCTAAAGACAATGCAAAAGCTTTAGACGGTGCAGTTAGTGATTTAGAAGCGATTACAGGCCAGAAGGCAGTAATCACAAAAGCAAGAAAATCTGTCGCTACTTTCAAAATCAGAGAAGGTATGTCAATTGGCTGCAAGGTAACACTTCGTGGTGCAAAAATGTACGAATTTTTAGACAGATTTTTCAATGTAGCACTCCCTCGAGTAAGGGACTTCCGTGGAATTAATCCTGATTCATTTGACGGTCGCGGTAACTACTGCGTAGGCGTTAAAGAACAGTTAATATTCCCGGAAATTGACTACGATAAAATTGATAAATTAAGAGGCATGGATATTATTATGGTAACAACAGCGAAGACAGATGAAGAAGCAAGAGAACTTCTTTCATTGATGGGCGCACCGTTTTCTACCAAATAATAAGGGTAAAGAGGAGGAAATTAAATGGCTAAACTTGCAATGAAACTTAAACAGCAAAAAACGCCTAAATTCAGCTCAAGACAGTACAACAGATGTAAAATCTGCGGACGCCCCCATGCGTATCTCAGAAAGTACGGTATCTGCCGTATCTGTTTCCGTGAATTGGCATACAAAGGCCAGATTCCCGGCGTGAAGAAGGCAAGCTGGTAAAATTTTTATTGAATTCGGAAGGAGGTTACAAAATGCATACAACCGATCCTATCGCAGATATGCTTACAAGAATCAGAAACGCAAACGCTGCAAAACACATTTGCGTAGATGTTCCTGCATCCAATGTGAAAAAGGCAATTGCTGAAATCTTATTGGAAGAAGGATATATTAAGAATTATCAGATTATCGAGGACGGCAAACAAGATATCATCCGTATTGCGTTAAAGTACAACGGAAAAGAGAGAGCAATCTCCGGTATCAAGAGAGTTTCAACACCGGGCCTCAGAATATACAAGAGTAAAGACGAGCTTCCTAAGGTATTAAAGGGACTCGGTATCGCTATTGTTTCGACATCAAAAGGCATTATGACCGATAAAAATGCAAGAAAAGAAAATGTCGGTGGCGAAGTAATGGCATTCGTATGGTAATACGATTATACTAATATAGGAGGTGCACAAAGTGTCCAGAATAGGAAGAATGCCTATTGCGGTTCCTGCAGGCGTAACAGTAGAAGTTAAAGAAAATAACATTGTTACAGTAAAAGGACCTAAAGGCACACTTACAAAGGAATTACATCCTGATATGATTATCAAACAGGAAGGTGCAGAAATTACAGTTTCAAG
>JAZSQN010000003.1:0-7172 GCA_045537995.1 Congzhengia sp.
TACTCTGCCATCTGTAATAATCTTTTCGGCTTCTCTGCGCGATGCTACCCCGCATCGTGCCATAAATTTTTGTAATCTTTCTGGAGTTGCCATAATTTCCTCCGTAAATTTTATATTATCCATTTTTTAAGAATTGGTATTTTTGATATAATTGCATAAACTGCAAGACAAACTAAAAACACAGCAATCGAAAGTATCGGTACACAAAGTACAGGAGCAAAAGTTAGTGCTGTTATGCTATGTCTGCTTAAAATGTATAAAACAAACATATGCGAAAGATAAATACAAAACGAGGCTTTTGAAATGTATGTAACTATTTTTTTACCAAAACCTTTAATCTTTACATACTGCACAAGTACAAATATACCAATTGCCGAGAGCATAACTCCTGGGCTTGTTCCTGCAAGGAAAATTTCATTTAGTACTCCGTCGCTTTGCGACAGGTAAAATGTAGCACCAAATGTTATTGCAATTCCGCTAAGGAACGCTATGATTCCTGCAAAAAACGACGGTTTGTATTTGCCTATATAATATCCTAAAACACCGTATCCAATAGAAGAATATGTTAAATTTATTGCCCATTGACCAGTCATGCCAGAAAGCAATGAAAATGGTTTGAAATATCTCAATGTTGGATAGACAACAGCAAATATCGTCCATAATAAAAGTGAATATTTCAGCAGTTTCTTATCCGCTTTTTCCACAAACAAGCGAGTGATTGGCAAGAATATATACACAATCAGAATCATGTCAATGTAATAAAAATGAAATTCATGGTCAAATAAGAACAATCTTTTTGCAGAATACCAAACGGTATCGGCATTTAAATTTCCATCCATATACAAGTGAAATATCTTATAGCCAAATCCCCAAACCAACATAGCAACAATAATGCGAACTATGTTGTGAAGATACAACTTCTTTAGAGAAAGGGGTTTATCAGGATTCAATAAAATCGCACCGCTTGCCATCAAAAACAATGGTACACTCGCACGAAAAAGTGTGCCATATGATAATGCACTTATCCATTCAAATGTTCCGATTGGTTCTTGTGTTAACACAGAGGAGCAAACATGAATAACAATAACGCCCAAAATGGCACATACTTTTATTAAGTCAATATTCAAATTTCTGTTATCTTGAGTTGCCATAATTTTCTCCTTGTGATGTATTACAGTTCGTGTCAAGACTGGTGAACAGTGAATAATAGGACCTACTAACTTTTCCCTATTTTTTCAACTGTTTTTCTTTTAACACTTTTCCATAGAACCCGCGAGAATACTGGATTTTCTCGCATCCGATAGTGTATGTAAATATCAAAATCGGCAAACTAATCTTTTAAATTGTATGGACTTGACACAAGTAAAAATAAACCATAATGACATTCAGGCTTTATATTCCAACATATATATCTGATTTGGAAACTTCACTTAACAAAACTTTCTTTGTCACTCTTTGTCCTAATTCTTCATCATTTTCCAACGCATTAGAATATTCAACATCGTAGCAGACAAACCATTCATCATTTTCTTTGCGAATGTCAATTTCAATATCTAGTTCCGAAACATGCCACCAATTTGTTTCAAAACAAATTATGGACAAGTCCACATTTCCATAATCAATAAACCTATCGTCTTTTGTTAATTCGTGTAGTTTTTCATCACTTATAACAAAACCAATTTTATATGGGCCATATTTACCTGCTTTAATTTTAAAGTTTTCAGTATCATTTTCAAGCCTGATTTTACCGCCATTTTCATACTCATAATATTCTTCAATGGTATTTACTTCTTTACCATTTACAGTAATTTCATACTCTCCCGTAATTCTGTCAAAAGGATAAAAACGATAATATATCCATTTATAATTAAATGCACATATTGCTAAAACAAAAGCCAAAACAATAGAAAGTATTAAAAATGTTTTCTTCATATTTTCACACCTTTCAACATAAATACCAATCTTTCGACACAAATCTTACTCGTGTCAAGACAGGCTCAAAAAATATAATTTCAGTATTTTGTATAAATCGTAAATAACATTAAAATTATAACACAAATTGCCGAAATAGTCAATTTTAATACAGATATTTTGAAACACATTATTAATTGTACAAGCTATAACAAAACATATATAAAACGCTTTGAAACAAACTGTTTCAAAGCGTTTTATCAAGGCGTGTATCTACCTGTATTATATTTATTTTTCACAAACGACTCACATTCTTCTAAAGGAAGTGCTTTTGAATAGTACCAGCCCTGAACAAAGTCGCAATCAGATGAAGATACAAGTGCATTTTGTTCTTCTGTTTCTACGCCCTCGCATATAACTTTTATATTCATGCTGTGAGCAAGAGCAATTATGCCGACAAACAATTCTTTGCCCTTTTCGGTTTCGATTTTAAGCAAGATATCACGGTCTATTTTTACGACATCAATGGGATAATCACAAAGATTTGCAAGCGATGTATATCCACTTCCCAAATCATCAAGATAAACTCTAAAACCAAGTTCTTTACATCGCATCACATTCTTGGTTGCAGTTTCCCTGTCTTTTTCAATAGCATCTTCAGTAATTTCTATGGCTATTTTAGATTTAACAAAGGAATAACTGTTTGAAATCATACTTAACTTATCAATGAAATTTTCCTCAGAAAGCGTAATTCTTGTAAAGTTACAAGACAGCGCAATGTTTTCAAATTCTGTGCCATTCCATTTTTCAAGCTGACGGCAGGCAAGTTCAAACATATGGAAATCATGTCTTGAGATTAGTCCTGCCATTTCCATATTTCCAATATATTTACCAGGACCTATAAGACCTTTAGTGGGACTGTCCCATCTTGAGAGTGCTTCTGCTGACACAATCTTTTTTGTTTTATTATCAACTATAAATTGCAAGTACATCTTAAATTCATTGTTTTCAAAACCCTTTAAGATGCTTTCTGTGATTTTCTTTTCTTCCTGAACCATATTCATAGAGTGTGTGTCACAGTAAACAATTTGTTTTTCTGTGCCGAAAATTTTGTTGCAGTTTTTTCTTAGGTTAAAGAGTAAAATTTCACAGTTCCTGTCTAAGTTTCCAAGATGATATACAGCAGAATGAAATACAAGCTTATTGCTCTTTTCCTTCACATTTTCAAAACTATTGAGCTTATTAATAACCTCTTTAAGTCTTTTTTTTGCATCATCGTCATTTGTTGCTTGATACGCAAATGCAAAACCATTCTCTGTAATTCTTGCTGATATTTCTCTATCTCCTGTGTTTTCAGACAATACTGTCGCAGTGTATTTAAGTACTTCGTCAAAAGAACTGTCCCCGTGATAAGAGCGAAGATAACTACTGTCTAAAATGATATATGAGATATAATAAAGGCTTCTTGATATGTCGCTTATGGTGTACCTGAAATGATATTTAAAAAATTGCAGATTTCCCATACCGGTTTCACTGTCTGTCATTTTATCAGCAGTGTTTTCTTTTCGTATTTGCTTTATTCTGAAAATCAGCATCACAACAAATGCAGCAAGCAGCATCAAGAGGACAAGTGCACATATTAACCATATATAATTCGTTCCTGGTTTTTGCGATGCATAGGATAAATACATTCCACTTTTTGCATCCGCAGATATTTCGCTTACTGCCGTTTTTATCATCGCAATCACATCATCATCTGCAAGATTGGTAAAAACAAGTCCGACTTTTTGGAGTTTATCTTCATGCTCATAGGAAATAAGTTCTAAATAGTCCTTGCTAAAAGGAACTTTTTCGTCAGTACTCACAGAAGACACAATATCGACCTGCAAATTTTCTCCCATAGAATTTTTGTCCGTTTTGTTTCCATTGATATACACAAAATCAATATTTGTGTAATCAGAAATTTCTGTCAGCATTTCAGGAATAATGCCTCTGTATTCGTCACTTTTTTCATCATAATATTCGATTGGATAGTTATCCGGACTTCCTGCAATATATACATATCCGCTATATCCATCAGTCTTTTGCGTTGTTATAACCTCAGCAAAGGCTGTATTCGTGCAGAAAACAAGTACAACCGTCAAAACTGCAATCAGTTTTTTCATTCTGTATATCACCTCACTTTGAATTAAATATTCATAGCTTTTCTTTCAATCCGTCCCCAGTCAAGCTTTTTCTTTTTATACCCCTTAAATGCCATAAGTCTTACAAACGCCATAATAAATCGGAGTGTCGTAACCTCAAAAAAACAAAGCATAATTGCTTTCACGCAATCTCTCGGTTTAACCGTTAAATCAATAGTTTGTATTCTTGAGAAAAATGCCGTGAGTGTAAGTATAGAGTTGTATGATGCATATATCAGCATAAAAAGAAGCATAAACGGCAAGTTCAAAAGGTCAATGCAGTATGCAGCAATCATCGTAAATACACCAAATACCTCAATAAACGGCGAAAGTAGTTCATACAAAAGAAAGTACATATATGATATAAAACCAACTGCCCCGTATTTGGGATTTGCCATCATTTTTTTGTGCTTCCACATAGTCTGAAAAAGCCCCAAGTGCCAGCGTTTTCTTTGTTTTTTAAGGTCACCTAACTTTTCAGGTACCTGCGTCCAGCAAACCGCATCGGTTGCGTATTTTATGGAATAAGGAATTTTATTTGTAAGGCAGTATGAATGAAGTTTTACCACAAGTTCCATATCTTCACCCATTGTGCCGTGATCATAGCCACCTGCTGCAATAACAGTTTCCTTTTTAAACATACCAAAAGCACCGGATATAATAAGTGAACCATTGAATTTATCAAATAAAATTCTTGATGCTAAAAAAGAACGGTCGTATTCCAAAAGTTGCATACACGCTAAAATATTTTTAGGAAGACGGTATTTTACAACCTTACCTTCAAAAAGCTCAACATCATTAGAAGGTCTTACCGTTCCGCCTACAGCAACCACATTTTCTTCCTCTAAAACAGGTACAACCAATTTTCTAAGTGAGTCATACTGCAAAACGGAATCTGCATCCATACAGATAAAATACGGATACTGTGCGGCGTTAATCCCCATATTAAGAGCATCTGCCTTTCCGCCGTTTTTCTTTCTTATCAAAGTAAGCGGAACTTTCTGTTCATGAGTTTCATAGATAAACTCCTCCGGCTGACACTCTATGCTTCTGTGGAGCGGCCGTCTTACAGGATGCATATTGTACGCATCAATCAGTTGCTGTGAGGTTGTGTCTTTTGAACCGTCATCTACTACCACAATTTCATAAAGCTTATAATCAAGAGTTAAAAGAGATTTCACTGTTTGTACAACTGTTACCTCTTCGTTATAAGCAGGAACAACGATTGTGATTGGCACAAAATAATTTTCGGTAAACTTATTCATCAGTCTGTTTTGCATCTTTTTATGGTATAGTGTTGTTGCGCCGATTACCACAGATAAAAACAAAAAAGTAGAATAACCAATCAAGTATACAATAAAGCAAACTCCGATGATATCAAATATAAGTTTGATTGTTTCTATTTCCATTACGCCTTCACCGCCTCGCTTTCAGCATTTCTTCTGTCAAGACGATATCTCATGATTTCACGGGCGTATCTATCGTTTCCGTCAAAAACATTTATTAAATCGTGATATGTATATCCTAATTTTTCGCATGAAATTGCACTGTTCTGCCTTACATGCCAGTTTGAGTTTGAAAGATTTTTAACCAAAATTCTAAATGTCATATCTCCGGGATATGATTTTAATGCTGATGTGGCAATTGCTTGATATTCCCAAGTTCTGCCTGCTTCGTTTTCTGCAAGATCATAAATGACATCTTTTGCTTCGTCTTTAGGAAACTTTTCAAAATAGCGAATGGCAGAAAAACGAATTTCTCGGTTTTCGTTTTCGTTTTTAAGTATTAAAAGCATTTTATCATCGCACCTGACATTTCCAAATCTGAAGTAATTCAAAATATTTACCTTCATCTGTACAGAAAATTCCTTAAAATTTTCAAAAAGCTTATCCTTTAAAATGTCCTTATCTCCTTTATAAAGCATCAATCCATCACATATAAGCTTTGGGTGATGAAAGGATAGGTTTGTGTCAATAATTTTGAGTGCCGAAACAACAACATCAGGTCTTTGCATGCTGTAAAGTGCTTTTAATGTGTTTTCACGACAATAAACATTGACAGACCTTAAAACCTCAAGCAGTGCGCAAAGCACTCTTTCGCTTTCGTAATGCTTTAATATGTTATATTTGTTTAATATGTAAGGAAAATATGCAATTTTAAGTGTATCCTTACTTATGTAACGATGAGTAAGATACTCAAACACAGAAAATGTGTCTATAAGGTATTTTTCGGTCATATCAGGCTCTTTTTCAAAAATACCTTCAAGAGCCTTATCAAACGCCGTAATTCCAGCAGATTTGTCCAACTTTTTGCAAAGATATTTTTTATGTTTTTCCGAAACAACTCCGCCATTTTTAATGATTTCTACCTGCTCGCAAATACTTTTTTCAAATTTCTGAGAATTGGAAACAAGTGCTCTTTGTCTGTATCTTAAAACGAAAATATAAGCAATGTTATAAGCAATCATGCTTACGCAGATTGCGATATAGACATATATCATCAACTCTATTTTCATTTTAATCACCTGCTTTCCAAAAATTCTGCATTATATAATATGACTCTTTTAATCTCTCGTGATATGTTACCTTGTTGCCCCAACCAAAAAGATTTACTTCGTCAAGCTTGATTCTTTCATTTCCAATGCCGACACCTGCATACATTTTGTCAATACTAATATATTCAATTCCATAATTTCCGTCATAATAGTCATCGTGAATCTGCATTTTTGACGGGTCAGCAAAATTCATCAACTGCCACGGAAGCTTAATTTCTATGTAATCGCCTGCTGATATGAAGTCTGCAAGAGAATTAAACTCTTTGCTTTTAGGGTTTGCATTTCCGTACAAAAGTTTTCCCGTTTCATAACTTTCTGCTACCGTTTCCTTAGTTTCGGGCGAAAGTGCAATTGCGGTACGAAGAATAAGTTCAACATTGACAAACCTTGATGAATTTTTGTCGGGAACATTCTCCTTAAAATATGTATCAAATTTATAAATATCCTTTGAATATGTTGAGCGAAGCGCGTCATAGCGTTCCTGCACCATAATACGGCTATTATCTTTTCCGTCTATTTTAATT
>JAZSQN010000177.1:0-5812 GCA_045537995.1 Congzhengia sp.
CGTTATCAAGATATGCACTTTTTTGAGAAATATCACCATCTATTTTTTTTACTTTCTCTTCTATTTCTCCGCGTTCTTCACTTCTGTCAGTAGATTCTGATAAAATTGTATCACGCCGCGAAATATAGCTTTGCTCAGTTAATTTCTGATTTGACAGGTTTATTTTTAACTCGCTCAGCTTTTCAATATGGGATGCAACCAAGTTATTTAATTCCTCTATTTCCCTCTCTGCATCTACTTCATTTTTATCAGTTTCTTTCTCTTTGTTTTCTAAAATTTTAAGCTCATCTTCTACTATTTCAAGTTCTGCATTTTTTCCCGCAA
The DNA here is from genome assembly GCA_045537995.1 of Congzhengia sp. Taxonomy (GTDB): domain Bacteria; phylum Bacillota; class Clostridia; order UBA1381; family UBA9506; genus Congzhengia. Next base: position 325 of record JAZSQN010000177.1, read on the forward strand.
TCTCGAGGTCAATTTTTTCCTTTTCTTTTTTTAGATCTACCTCTTTATCCAAAAGCTCTTTTATCTCATCTTTTATTCGCGATGCAAGCATGTCATTACCTGAAATTGTATTTTTAAAAATATCAATTTCACCTTTTTTGATGGATATACTCTCTGTGAGTTCTCGGATCTGTTTGTTTGTTTCTTCTTGTGTTTCTTCACGAAGCTTTGCGGTTTCATAATATTTCTGTTGAGCCGTTTCCTTACTTTCTGCGGCATCTTTTGCCTTATTTAATTGCTCCGTTACTACACCAAGTTTTTCATCAAGACCGCCTATTAAGTCATTTGCTCCCTCAATTATACGGATAGCATCATTAACCTCATATGTTTTAAGTTCTTCTTTATATTGAAGATATTTTTTTGCTTTCTCAGACTGATTTTTAAGCGGTTCTACACGGTCTTCTAATTCGCTTATTATATCATATACTCTATCTAAATTTTCACCCGTACGGGCAAGTTTTCTTTCTGCATCTTCTTTCCTGTATCTATACTTTGAAATTCCTGCTGCTTCCTCAAAAATTTCTCTTCTGTCATCAGATTTTGTAGAAAGAATTTCTTCAATTTTTCCCTGACCGACCATAGAATATCCGTCACGGCCCAGACCTGTATCCATAAATAATTCATGGATATCTTTTAATCTTACCGTTGACTTATTTATCATATACTGGCTTTCACCGGAAAGAAAAACTTTTCTTGTTACCTCTACCTCATCAAATGCAACATCAAGTTTTCGGTCCTTATTATCTAAAATAAGTGTAACTTCAGCAAATCCCATCGGGTTCCTTTTTTGCGTTCCGCTAAAAATAACATCTTCCATTTTTGAACCGCGCAGATTTTTTGCACTCTGTTCTCCCAAAACCCATCGCACAGCATCAGATATATTACTCTTACCGCTTCCGTTAGGACCAACAATCGCAGTTATACCATCGGAAAAATCAAGATTTATTTTATCAGCAAACGACTTAAAACCATTCACTTTTATTCCTTTTAAACGCATTATTGTTGCTCCTTCCTTTGTATTTTAAATTTTCCGCGCAAGATGCTTTTATCCGCTTTAAAAGTAACATCGAACCCTTTTTCCTTTAATCTTTTAATATTGTTTCTCTTGTTTCCCAAAAACGCAGAAATATCTTTTTCATTTACCAAAATATCGGCATCAGCATTTAGTTCGTTTATAATTTTTCTGAAATAAATCTCACTTAAAACAAGCTCCCCAAGCGAAGGATGATATGGTCCTGCTAAAACATCTGCTTCAGGATTTATGTTGTCAGATGCCATAAGTCCAATCCTTATGACATTAATACCCTCTTCGTCTAACCTTTGCTTAATATCGGCACAAAGAAAAACTGCATCTTCTAAAGTTTGTGGCACATATTCTCCATTTTTATAGAGTTCTTCCAGGTAAGTGTCTAAAAGAACTAATGTAGGATATATTCTTACACAATCAGGCTTTAAATCGATTATTTTTTCCAGGCTTTTCATACATGTTTCATCAGTGTCTCCATAAAGTCCTGTCATCATTTGAAGTCCTAACATTATATTATGTTCTTTAATCAGATTTGAAGCATATATTGTGTCTTCCATTGTATGACCGCGACGATTTTTTAAAAGAACAGTGTTGTCCATTGATTGAGCACCAAGCTCAATCGTTGTAACTCCAAATCTTAAAAGCATAGAAAGTATTTCTTTATTAATATAGTCAGGCCGTGTAGAAAGTCTTATAGCTTGTACAGCCCCTTTATCTACATATTTTTTCGCAACCGACAAAAACTCTTCCTGTAAGGGTATATCTATCCCTGTAAAACTACCTCCAAAAAAACCTATTTCAATCTCATCGGTATCATCCGTCATAGTTAAAAGCGCTTTTTCTATACATTCTTCAGCGATTTTTGGCGTCATCTCAATTGATGTACCTGTTATTTTTCTTTGGTTGCAAAAAGAACAATCATTAGGGCATCCCATATGCGGTACAAAAATTGGAATTGTCTTGTGTTTCATATTTATTTTCCTTCACGAATTTTTACAAGAGCATTTTTTGCAGCATCCTGCTCTGCTCGTTTTTTACTTGTACCTTCGCCCTCTCCCATAAGTTTGCCGTCTAAATATACATTTACCAAAAAAGACTTATTATGATCAGGACCTGATTCTTCAACTATTTTATACTTAATATCTACATCTCCGTTTTTTTGTGCAAACTCCTGAAATTCAGTTTTGTAATCTTTCGATATTCTCCCCTTTGCCGCAGACTCAATAGCCGAATATAACTGTCCTAACACCCATTCTCTTACAACATCTAAATTGCTATCTAAATAAATTGCCGCAATCAACGCTTCATACACATCAGACAAAATAGACATCCTTGTCCTTCCGCCTGTACGCTCCTCGCCTTTTCCCAAAATCAAATATTTTCCTAAATCTACATTTACAGCACACTCGTAAAGTGCCTTTTCACAAACTACAGCCGCTCTTATTTTTGTTAATTTTCCCTCAGGAAGCTCCGGATAATTTTCAAAAATATATCTGCTTACTATAAGGCTTAAAACAGAATCTCCTAAAAATTCAAGTCTTTCATTAAACTTTATATTTTTGCCCTTATTCTCGTGCGCATAGGAACTATGTGTTAAAGCTATTTTTAAATATTTTTCATTTGTAAATTTATAACCTATGATCTCCTGAAACTCTTTTAATAAATTCATTTTGTATTCCCTTTCAAAATAAAACAAACGCATAAAGTTGCTTCTTACAATACAGAACACAATGTAGGAAACAGGTTTATGCGTTCAATAAGTATCTACATAAGAGGGTGTGTTACCACACCCTCTTATTTTGTTAATTGTGATTTTTAATGTATTCAACTGCATCCTGTACGGTAACAATTTTTTCAGCTTCTGAATCCGGAATTTCCATATCAAACGCTTCTTCAAAAGCCATTATAAGTTCAACAACATCCAACGAATCCGCACCTAAATCATCAACAAAAGATGTCTCCGGTTTTATCGCCCCTGCGTCAACGCCAAACTGTGCAATTAAAACTTCGCAGATTTTTTCAAATTCCATTAATAAGTACCTCCGTATGTATTTTATGTTACTACCAAAATCAGCGGGTGCTGTTTCATTTATTATATATCATATCAATGTACTTTGTAAATAGCATTTATATATTTTTTACAATTTTATTTTCCATTTTAGAGATTTATTCTTCGTTCATTGCAAAAGATGTAGAATAGAGTTTTTTAAGCTCGTCGTTTATGCCTGTTTCTGCAAAAACTGCAGCACTCATAATAGCGTGATAAAACGCCTTTGCATTTGAATTTCCATGTGCTTTTATCACTACTCCGTCAATGCCTAAGAGCGGAACTCCGCCATATTCTGAAGAGTCTAAAAGTGCCTTTATTTTCTTTAAGCGAGGAAGCATTATTGCTGCCGAAATCTTTGTTAGAAGGCTTTCTAAAAAGCTTTTTTTAATCAGTTTAAAGAGCGCACTTGCTGTTCCTTCTATTGTTTTTATAACCATATTACCGGAAAAACCGTCACATACTATAACATCCGCAATTCCTGCTGTTAAATCTCTCGTTTCTAAATTTCCGCAAAAATTAATGTTTTCATTTTCTCGCAAAAGTGCATACGATTGTCTGTAAAGCTCGTTGCCTTTACCTTCCTCTGTGCCGATGTTTGCAAGATATACTTTGGGGTTTTTAATGCCCAGAACCTTTTCAGCATACAAAGAGCCCATCTGCCCAAATTGTGATAAATATTCAGGCTTTGCGTCTGATGTTGCACCAACATCTGTAATTACGCTTATTCCTCCGTTAACACTAGGCATAAACGCAGTTAATGCAGGCCTTTTAATTCCTTTTATTCTTCCTAAAATTCTAAAAGCTCCTGCAAGATACGCCCCTGTACTGCCTGCGCTTACAACAGCGTCAGCTTCTCCTTCTTTACAAAGGTTTAATGCCACTACCATTGATGAGTCTTTTTTACTTCTTATAGCCTTAACCGGCTCTTCAAAAACCTCAATTATCTCTGTAGCGTTTTTCACCAAAATAGCACTTCCGCTATATCCGTATTCATCAAGTTTTGATTTTATTATTTCCTCGTTTCCTACGAGTATAATTTCATGTTCATTAGATTTTGCAACCTCAATACACGCCTTAATTACTTCATCAGGCGCATTGTCTCCGCCAAATGCATCTACTGCTATTCTCACTTTTTTATCACTCCCTGTCTTTACCCTATAATTATATACTTATTTTTACAAAATATCAAGTTTTTTTACATATTTTGGATTTATTCGTCAGAAAAATATTCGTAAATATTCTTTGCTGTTTTTTCAGTTATTCCTATTTTTTTAATTTCCTCTATTTGAGCTTTTTTAATATTTGACAACGACTTAAAATGACGAAGAAGTTTCTTCTGTGTAGCCTCGCCAACCCCTTCAATTTCAAGCAAAACTGACCTTTTTATTTTCTTGTTGCGAAGACTTCTGTGGTATGTTATTGCAAATCTGTGAACTTCCTCCTGAATTGTTGCAACAAGACGGAATTGTTGTGAATTTCTTTTTAAGCCAACGCTTTTTCCGTCACTTTTTAAAAGCGCGCTTGTTCTGTGACGGTCGTCTTTTACCATAGCAAAAAGAGGAATATCAAAATCCGTCATTTCCAACAGTTCAGAAATCACAGACAAATGTCCTTTTCCACCATCCAAGAAAATGCAATCGGGCAAAGGCAAAAACTTTGCATCTTTTAGTAAAAGCTCACCTTTTTCTATCTTTTTTTCCTCATCCCTTGCCTCAGTCAACCTTCTTAAAATCATTTCCGCCATACTGTGATAATCGTCTCCGCCAGAAGCAGTCGTTATCTTAAATCTTCTGTATCTGCTTTTTTTCGGTTCTCCGTTTTCAAAAACAACCATAGAACCGACATTTTCATCTCCTGAAATATTTGAAATATCATAGCTTTCTATCAAATATGGCGGGGATTTAAGCCCTAACTCTTCCTTCAAATCAAGAATTGTTCTTTTTACTCCCTTTTTACATTCGCCATTTTTCAAAAGGTAGTTTAGGGCAGACTGTTTTGCATTTTTATGTGCCATCTCTATAAGCGCTCTCTTTTGACCTCTTTTAGGTACACATATTTTGGTTATTCTTCCCGCTAAACTTGTCAAAAATGACGAAAGCAGTTCTTTTTCATCACACTCAAACTCTAAATATATATTTTTAGGAATGTAATCAGAATCTTTATAGTATTGCTTTATAAAATTTGATGCGATTTCTTCTTCGTTCATTCCCTTAGTATTTGATATCACAGTCCCGTGATGACCGGTTAATCTTCCATGCCTTACGAAGAAAATCTCAGCAAATGTGTTCGTATCTCCTATAAAAAATCCTATTATGTCCTCATCAGCATATTTTTCAGAAACTATTTTTTGCTTGTTTTCCATTTGTCTCACT
>JAZSQN010000031.1:0-5023 GCA_045537995.1 Congzhengia sp.
TTTCTTTTCCTCAGGATAAATTGTTGTAATTCCTTGTTCTTTTAACGATTTACCTAAGATAACCAATGTTCCGATATCTGCTAAGCTATAACCTGTTGCTTTTGATAAGAAAGGAACAGTTCTTGAAGATCTTGGGTTTACCTCTATAACAAATACATTGTCATCCTTATCTACAATAAACTGAATATTATAAAGACCTACAATGCCGATACCCAAGCCTAAACGCTTAGTGTAATCTAAAATCGTCTCTTTTACCTTTTGCGAAATACTGAATGTGGGATAAACGGAAATTGAGTCGCCCGAGTGGATACCTGTACGCTCTACATGCTCCATAATACCTGGAACAAATATATCAGTGCCGTCACATACAGCGTCAACCTCGACTTCTTTTCCTATAATATATTTATCTACCAATACAGGCTTATCCTCATCAATTTCAACGGCTGTTTTAAGATAATGGCGAAGACCTTTTTCATCTGCTACTATTTCCATAGCACGACCGCCTAAAACATAGCTTGGTCGAACTAATACAGGGTATCCTATGCGTTCCGCAGCAGCAATACCATCCTCTATTTTTGTAACTGCCTGACCGTTGGGCTGAGGAATTTTTAATTCCTCCATAATTTTTTCAAATGAATCGCGGTTTTCAGCGCGTTCTATAGCTTCGCAGTCTGTACCAATCAGTTTAACACCGCGCTTCATTAATCCCTCTGCCAAATTAATAGCAGTCTGTCCGCCGAGTGACGCAATAACACCCATAGGCTTTTCAAGTTCAACAACATTCATAACATCTTCAACTGTTAAAGGCTCAAAATAGAGCTTGTCTGATGTCGTGTAATCAGTTGAAACTGTTTCAGGGTTATTATTTATAATAATTGCTTCATAGCCTGACTTTTTAATCGTCTGTACCGCGTGAACTGTTGAGTAGTCAAACTCAACACCCTGACCTATACGGATAGGTCCTGAACCTAAAACGATAATTTTTTCTCTTTGAGATGGAATTGATTCATTTTCCTCTTCATAGGTTGAATAGAAGTATGGGATATCACTTACAACTTCCCCTGCACAGCTGTCAATCATCTTGTATACAGGGAACATATTGTTTTCTTTTCTCAATAGATAAACATCGTCTTCTTTCATTTCCCAAAGCAGAGCAATATATTTATCGGAAAATCCCATTTTCTTTGCATCATACAAAAGTCCTATATTCCCTCTGTTTTCAGGATCTTCTAAGACTCTTTCAAAATCAACTATGTTCTTAATTTTATCTAAGAAGAACATATCAATTTGTGTAGCATTACAAATTCTTGAATGGTCAACGCCTAAATACATAAGCTGAGCAATAGCATAAATTCTGTCGTCTGTACCTTCTTCAATGTACTCCATAAGCTCATCGACTGACATTTTATTCTTGTCAAACTTAGACATATAAATATGGCATACACCGATTTCTAAAGAACGAACAGCTTTTAATAAGCTCTCCTCCATTGTGCGTCCTATTGACATAACCTCGCCGGTTGCCTTCATCTGTGTTGAAAGCTTGTTTGAGGCTTTTGTAAACTTGTCAAACGGGAATCTGGGCATCTTCGTTACTACATAATCAATAGTGGGTTCACACGCAGCACAAAGGCTTCCAAGTTTTATTTCTTCCAATGTCAACCCAACTGCTACTTTTGCTGTAACTCGAGCTATCGGATATCCACTTGCTTTTGACGCAAGTGCTGATGACCTTGAAACTCTGGGGTTAACCTCAATTAAGTAATATTTAAATGACTGAGGATCTAAGGCAAACTGTACATTACATCCGCCCTCAATCTTAAGTTCGCGAATTATTTTTAAGGCGCTGTCTCTTAGCATATGATACTCTTTATTTGTGAGTGTCTGACTGGGAGCCACAACAATAGAGTCGCCTGTATGAACACCAACGGGGTCCATATTTTCCATACTGCATATTGCAATTGCAGTATCATTTTTATCACGCATTACTTCAAATTCAATTTCTTTATAACCTTTAATACTCTTTTCAACCAAAACCTGTCCCACAGGAGAAAGTTTAAGAGCATTTTTCATGATTTCAGCTAATTCTTCTTCGTTATCAGCAAATCCGCCGCCTGTACCGCCTAATGTAAATGCAGGGCGCAATACTACAGGATAACCTATTTCTTCTGCAGCCTCTTTTGCTTCCTCAATCGAATATGAAATTTTAGAAGGAATAACAGGCTCGCCTATTCTTTCACAAAGCTCTTTAAAGAGTTCTCTGTCTTCTGCCATTTCGATACTTTCACGGCTTGTACCCAAAAGTTCAACACTGCACTCAGCTAAAATTCCCTTTTTATCAAGCTGCATTGCAAGATTTAAGCCTGTCTGTCCGCCAATGCCAGGAACTATGGCATCAGGACGCTCATATCTTATGATTTTAGCTATATATTCAAGATTTAAAGGTTCCATATACACCTTGTCTGCTATTGTGGTGTCTGTCATAATTGTTGCAGGGTTGGAGTTACATAAAATAACCTCATACCCCTCTTCTTTTAACGCAAGACACGCCTGAGTGCCTGCGTAGTCAAATTCTGCAGCCTGCCCTATAACTATAGGACCTGAGCCTATTACCAATACTTTTTTTATGTCCTCTCTTTTAGGCATTATCCTGCGCCTCCTTTATTATACTAATAAACTGCCCGAAAAGATAGTTGCTATCCTGTGGGCCAGGAGCGCTTTCGGGATTATACTGCACCGAAAATACTTTATCCTTCATACATGAAACGCCTTCAACGCTTCCGTCTAAAACATTTATATGTGTAACATCTAAGGGTGTGTTTTTAAGAGACTCTTCATTGACTACATAACCATGATTCTGCGATGTGCATTCAATTTTTCCGGTAGATAAATTTCGTACAGGATATCCACCCCTGTGGCCTACCTTCATCTTGTCTATTTTTGCACCATACGCTAAACTTATTATCTGATGTCCCATACCTATACCAAAAATAGGATATTTACCTATAAGCTTTTTAACAGTTTCTGTTACTGTCATTGCTGTATTCGGATCTCCAGGACCATTTGAAACAAATACTCCGTCAGGTCTCATAAATTCTATTTCTTCAAATGAAGTATCATAAGGAACAACAGTTACATTACATCCTGAATTGTTAAGGTTTCTTATGATATTGAGCTTGATTCCACAGTCAATCGCCACTACATTATACTTATGGCTTGTAGTTCTCGAATACCAACGCTTCTTACAGCTTACCTTCTCGATTAAATTTTTAGGAATATCAACACTTTCCAAAATCTTAAGTGCATCCTCTTTCGGAGTATCTGCACTGGTTATAAAGGCATTCTGCGTTCCTAAATCTCTTATTCTTCTTGTGAGTTTTCTTGTGTCAACTCCGTAAATTCCCGGAATACCGTTGTCCTCCAAAAATTCAGATAATGTTTTTGTGTATCTGAAGTTGCTGGGCATATCATTATAATCTCTTACAACAACCGCTCCAATTGTAGGTACCTTCGTTTCGAAGTCTTCATCTGTAATACCGTAGTTACCAATCAAAGGATATGTCATAACAACCATCTGATTTGTGTACGACTGGTCAGAAATAATCTCCTGATATCCAACAACAGATGAATTAAATACTATTTCACAAACTCTGTCACAATCTGCGCCAAAGCTATAACCATAGTATTCTTCTCCATTTTCAAACACAATTTTTCTGTCAAATGCTTTATACATACAGTCACCCTCAAATCTTTTTTAGCATTAGTCACTTAACAATAAACATTAATATATGTATATCAGAGTAATTATACCACCGTTACATTGCAAAGTCAATAAAAAATTGATGTGAAAGAGGAGCTTTTTCTTATGAAAAAGCTCCTCTTTTTACTTATTTTTTATTTTTTTGAGAAGGATTGGCAATCAACGCATTCACATACTTCGGGGTTTTTTTCATGTGTGCCTACCGAAATGCAATCTAAGCTACAGTAATCGCGGTCATTACAATGGTATTTACACTGGGTTACAGTACATTTAATAGAATTGTTTGCCTGACAGTTATCCGTATTACAGTTCATTCTCTTCCCTCCTATATTTAAAAAGGCTTTTGCCTTTTCAAATATAGTTTGTACGATTTTTTAAAAATTATTTCTTTTAAATTTTTCTATTTTACATACTTTATTTTCAAGAAGTTTTATACTTCTTCTTGCACTTCTTAAGGTATTGAATTTTTTAGCCATACCAATATTTCTAACAAATGTGCGGGTACTGAAAAAATATTTTTCATCCGCTTCTTCTAAAATTTTTATAACATAATAACAGTCAAACTCATCGTCTGCCACAATCACACCAAACCGCCTCCTTAAATGACAGTTTAGCATCTAAAATTACTTAATTCAACAATTGTGACAAATCGTGACATTTTTTCAATTATTGTGTCAGGTTGAAAAATGCATTATTTCCCAAATAGCAACTATTTGTACCTAATTCCTCCTCGATTCTTAGCAGTCTGTTATACTTTGCCACTCTGTCGGTACGACTTGGTGCACCGGTCTTTATTTGTCCTGAATTTACGGCAACAGCTATATCCGCTATTGTTGTATCCTCCGTTTCACCGCTTCTGTGTGATGTCACTGCAGTATATCCTGCACGGTTTGCTCTTTCTGTCGCATCCAATGTTTCTGTTAATGTTCCTATCTGATTTACTTTAATCAGTATTGAATTAGCGCACTTCAATTCAATGCCCTTATTTAATCTTTTTGTATTTGTTACAAACAAATCATCTCCGACCAGCTGAATTTTCTTTCCAAGCACTGATGTAAGTTCACGCCAGCCCTCCCAGTCGTCTTCTGCAAGCCCGTCTTCCAATGAGATTATGGGATACTTCTTACTTAAATCCTCCCAGTATCTTATCATTTCATCCTTTGTTTTAAAAACATCTGTTTTCCAGAAATAATACCCATCTTTGCCTATTTTTTTCGCCTCTTCAAAAAGCTCCGTAGATGCAGCATCCATTGCAATTTTAAAATC
>JAZSQN010000146.1:0-11613 GCA_045537995.1 Congzhengia sp.
CCTTGGCTCACAGAACGACATGGCTACGATCCGACTTTACTAAAAGAAAAGAGAGCGATTGAAAAAGAAATTGATAATGTAAAAGACGGTAACGAAGCAATGATTCTTCGATACCGATATATAGACGGTTATGCTTGGGAGGAAATTTCAGAACTTATGAACTATTCTCCCAGAAACATCCATTACATGCACAAAAAAGCACTTATGGAAATAGCAAATTAAAAAGCCCCGTAAGGGGCTTTTTATTCTATATAAAGAGATAAAGCATGAGCAACTCCGGGAATTGATTCGCCCTGCTGTACTGCTGTTGGACTCATCAGAGCGCCTGTGGGCATGAAAAGTACTCGCTTCAAATTTTTCTTTTTCATTTCGGGTAAGATGTGAGCACAGAGCATAAGACCTGAGCAACCGCACCCGCTGGCTCCTGCGTGAACATCTTGAGACTTGTCAAAAATGAGTTCTCCGCAATCGAAGTAGTTTTGCGACAAATCGTACCCCTCTTTTTTCATTAAATCAACTACAATCGATTTTCCTACGCTTCCTAAGTCACCTGAAAATATTGCATCGTAGTCTTTAGGTTTTCTTCCTGTGTCATGAAAATGGGCGCACAATGTATCAATTGCAGCGGGGGCCATAGCTGCTCCCATATTATTTGCATCTTTAATTCCGTAATCTACGATTTTTCCTGTTGTGGTACACTCTATACGCACATCACCCTCTTTTTTGTCAACGATGACGCATGCAGAACCTGTCACAGTCCATTGTGCGCTGGGAGGGCGCTGACCGCCATATTCCAAAGGATATCTGAACTGCCTTTCAGCAGAGCAAAAATGACTTGATGTAACAGCAAGACAACGGTTTGCAAAACCACCGTCAACCATCATCGATGCCATTTTTATTGAAAGACCCATAGTAGAGCAGGCTCCAAATAAACCCACAAAAGGGATGCCAAAAATACGAAGACCATAGCTTGTACCGGTACATTGATTCAATAAATCACCTGCGAAAATGTAGTCTATGTCTGAAGGAGAAAGGCTTCCTTTATCAAGTGCTGTTAAGATTGCTTGTTTTACAAATTTATTTTCTGCTTTTTCAAAGCTATCCTCGCCCCAATAAACATCTTCAACTACTTTGTCAAAACTGTTGCGAAATGGACCTTCCCCTTCTTTTTTGCCTGCTGTAGATGCATAGTTTTTGATGTATGGACTATTTTCAAAAAATACTGTTTGCTTTCCGTTTCGTTTATTCATTAAAACACCTCTTAAGTATTTTTTGAAAAGAAATAAAAAATATACAAAAAAAGAACGGGCGATTGCCCGTTCTTTAAAATTTATAAATTTTATAATTTAAATTTTACACCTGTTTCTGTTTCTTCAGGAGTTTCACCAAATACATAATCTTTTCCGGGAAGTATAGCATTTAATACTATACCTGCAATTGAAGCCACAGCTAAGGCAGAAAGTGAGATTGTAACCTTTCCTATTGCGAAAGATACACCAGATAAACCTAAACCGCAAACTAAGATAATAGCTGCAATAATTAAGTTGCGGCTCTTTGTAAAGTCAACTCTGTTTTCAACAACATTTCTGATACCTACTGCAGAAATCATGCCGTACAATACGAATGAAATGCCGCCGATAACAGCTGTGGGGATAACATTTATCAAAGCTGCAAATTTAGGTGAGAAGGAGAGGATTATTGCGATAACTGCAGCAATTCTGATAACTTTGGGGTCATAAACTTTAGAAAGAGCTAAAACACCTGTGTTTTCGCCGTAGGTTGTGTTAGCAGGACCGCCAAAAATTGCAGAAAGTGAAGTAGCTAAACCATCGCCTATTAATGTTCTGTGCAAGCCGGGTTTTCCAATGAAGTTTTTGCCAACTGTTGAAGAAATAGCGGAAACATCACCGATATGTTCCATCATTGTAGCTAAAGAAATAGGAACTATAGCAACAATTGAGCTTATAATAAGTGAAGAATTTGACCAATCAATTCCGCCAAATATTGTGCCGTTCCACTTAATTGGGAAACCAATCCAGGGAGCTGTTACTAACTGCTCGAGAGCAGAAGCTGAGAATAACTGGAGTTTTTCATTTCCTGCAAGACAAATGTAACCATTTACTTCTACGCCCCAGATTAGAGCTAATATAGCAGCAATAGCACATGAACTTAAAACACCTATTAAGATAGGAATGATTTTAGCCATTCCTTTTCCCCAGATATTAAAGATAATGATTAAAGCTAAAGCAATGAAAGCTATAAGCCAGTTTGTGTTACAATTTGAAACAGCAGAACCTGCCAAACCTAAACCGATACATACAATAATAGGACCTGTAACGATAGGCGGGAAATATGCCATAACTTTTTTAATACCTGCGATTTTAATTAATAGGGCAAGCACTAAATATACCAAACCTGCTGCTGCAACGCCCAAACATGCATAGGGTAAAAGCTCTGCGTTTGTCATACCGTTAGCACCGTCTAGTGGTGCAATTGCAGCGTATCCGCCTAAAAATGCAAATGACGAACCTAAAAATGCTGGAACTTCCATTTTGGTTAGGAAGTGAAACAAAAGTGTACCTAAACCTGCCATTAAAAGAGTAGTAGCAATGTCTAATCCTGTTAAAAGGGGAACTAAAACCGTAGCTCCAAACATTGCGAACATGTGCTGGAATCCAAGAACTAACATTTTTCCTTTGCCCAAAGAGCGGGCATCGAATATGCCTTCCTGATTGTTTGACATAGTAACCTCTCCTTAATTATAAATTTTAAAATAAAAGCCCTGCCGCAGGTGCGACAGGGCGAATTAACGCGTACCAGAATTTAAAAATTCGTCTTGCCGATGACCTGCATCGTACATAAAGACTTTTTATTTCATTTGAGATAATTTTATCATACCGAAAAATGTTTGTAAATAGAATTTTTAAATTTCTTGTATAAAATTGTAGAATTAGGATAGAAGATATTTTATCTGGTAAAAAATAAATTAAAATACTTTAATTTTATCTTTTTTTTTGATACAATATAAATGAAAAGGGGATTAGGAAATGACAAATAAGAAGCTTATAAAAATTTTTATATGTGTGTTTTTGGTATTTTTGTTTGCGATTGTTGTTTTAAACTCGATGCAACCCGAAAAACCGATAGCTTTAATTACAGTTAACGGTGAAAAAATAAAGAGCGTTGATTTGTCTAAAGATGATGTATTTTATATAAAAACAGAGTTTGGAACAAACACTGTAATAGTTGAAAATGAAAAAATTTATGTAAAAGATGCAAGTTGTCCTGACGGTGTATGCATACGACACGGAGTGCTTCATAATAAATATGATTCAATCGTATGTCTTCCGAACAAACTTGTAATTGAATATGAAAACAAAAGTGAAGTAATAGATATTGTAACGGGGAGGAGCAAATGAGAACAAGAAAAATCATAACAACTTCAATTTTATCTGCCCTCTCACTAGTTATATTTGTGCTGGAATCGCAAATCCCTCCCTTAATTCCTATTGCGGGTGTAAAGTTAGGACTTGCAAATGTGGTAACACTTTTTGCAAAAGTGACATTGGGTACAAAATATGCTTTTATGGTTTTAATGACTAAGATATTTCTAGGTAATTTTTTTGCAGGTTCAGTAGTTTCGTTTTTTTATAGCCTTGTTGGCGGTGTTGTGTGCTTTTTTTTCGAATGTCTTGCGTTAAGATTTATGTCAAATCAGCAGATATGGGCAGTTTCGATTATTGGTGCAGTATTTCATAATATTGGACAGGTATTAACGGCGTGTGTCCTTATAGGCAGCAGCAAAATTATATGGTACTTATCAATTCTTGTGCCTGTTGGAATGATAACAGGTACATTTGTCGGCATATCTACAATGTATACAGTTAAAGCATTTAAAAAGCTCAGGAGGGAATAAAGTGATGAAAAAACTCGTTTTAGTTTTAGTATTTATTTTAATTCTTTCTTCATGCAGCTTTTATACAGTGCAGAAAAAAACTGTTTTTTCTATGGATACAGAAATAACAATGACAGCTTGGGGCAAAAATGCCGAAGATGCTCTTAATGCGGCAGAAGAGGAAATACAAAGACTTAATGAAAAATATGGAATGGAAAACATTGACAAAACGGTTAAAAACCCTGACGATGAAACGGTCGGTATTTTAAGTTATGCAGAAAAGATAATGGAAAAAACCGATGGAGATTTCAATGTTTTTATAGCTCCTGTTGTAAGAGAATGGGGATTTTATTCAGAAGAGTTTTCAAAAAAAACTTATAGAGTCCCGACAAAAGAGCAAATAAGTCATGCACTTAAACTTACAGAGGAGAAAGAAAGCGTTGATTTAGGTGCGATATTAAAAGGATATTGTGCAGACAGATTGGTTGAAATTCTAAAGGAAAAAGGTGTTAAATCTGCGGTTTTATCTTTAGGAGGCAATGTGGCGGTTATTGGTTCCGATAAAAGCAAAAAGGCATGGAATGTTGGAATAAAAAGTCCGTTTGACAATGAAGTATATGCAAGTATTTCTGCTTGCGATAAAGCGGTGGTGACATCAGGCGATTATATAAGATATTTTGAGAAGGACGGAAAAAAATATCACCATATAATAGATCCTAAAACGGGATATCCTGCAAATACAGAACTTTCGTCAGTGACAGTTGTTGCTGATAGCGGAATATATGCCGATTCGTTATCTACCGCGCTTTTTGTAATGGGGAAAGAAAAAGCTATAGACTATTGGAAAAACAATCTGGATTTTGAAATGATTTTAATAGATAAGTCAGGAAAGATATACTATACGCAGGGAATTGAACTAAATACAGAACACGAAAAAGAAATAATAAAAGAGCAGTGAAATTCACTGCTCTTTTATTATATTAATTATTTCAATTTTGTTTTTTATAAAAAGGAATACTTGCAAGCATTATCAATCCACCGAGTAAAATGAATGCAAATGTGGGAGTCCAGCCGTGCGAAACAACTAAAGCCACTACCATAAACAGACAGCCTATAATGCTGAGTGAAGGAACTAGAAATCTCTTTATGGGATGTAAATCTTTTTCCTTTTTCATCATCATAATGAATATAGGGATGTAAAGTGCATAAATTGACACGATTGAAAGCTCTGATGAGTCAAATGCCAGCCAGCCGAACCATGAGGTTTCAGATAAGTTTCCGCCATAGAAGAACATAAGCCAGAGCGCTGCTAACAAAAGACCGATTACAGATGAGTTTGTGGGCATATTTGTATATTTGTCAAGCTCACCGAACATTTCTGGTTTAGGTCCTGTGTTACGGGCTGATAGTGAATAGATGCTTCTTGTTGTTGCAACCATGAGCCCGTTTAATGTACCAAGACAGGAAATAACAACAATAACAAAAAGTGCACTGCCGCCAAATGTTCCGAAGAGCTTCGAAAATGCAAGCTTTGCACCTGCTTCGCCGTTTGCCATCATATCAGCATTTGTGGCACCGCCTGCAAGACCGATATAGTAAAGGATATATACAACGATGACAATAATCATACCCAGTGTCAACGCAATGGGAAGATTCTTCTTGGAATTTTTAAGCTCTGCATTTATACTTGTTGCAATAATCCAACCATCATAAGCAAAGGCGCACGCAGCAACCGCAGTAAAGAATGCAGCAAGATACCCTTTTTCAGGAACAGATACTACTGTTGTAAAGTTTTCAACGGTAAGCCCGTTTGAAAGACCTGCAAAAAGACCTACAACCGCAGTGAGCAATAAAGGAATAAGCTTAATTATTGTTGTTGAAACCTGAAATTTACCTGCAATAATGGGAGACAGTGTGTTTAAAGCGTAAAGCACAATCATATAAACGAAAGCAATAACCATTACTTCAGGACCTACAATTGAAACGCCGAACAACACACCTGTATAGCGGGCAGAAACCCAAGCTAAAACAGATGTTAAGCTGGGGTAGTAGATAAAAGCCATAAACCAACCCATGAAGTATGCGTATTTGTTACCTACTGCATTTTCAGCGTAGTCAACGATTCCGTTAACTTTTAAGTAACGGGTAGCTAAAATTGCAAAAGTGTATGCGCACACCAAAACGATAAGACCGCCGAAAAGCCATGCACCTATACCTAAAGGAAGATTTCCGCCTGTTGCAGACAGAACTTTTTCGGCTTTAAAGAAAACACCACTTCCTATAACTATACCTACGACCATTGCAATGGCAGTAAGCAAGCCATATTTTTGTTTTAAATTCTGCATATTAAATCTCCATTTCTTTTAATTTATTGTATAATAATTACAATTATACAATAAAAATAATCAAATGTCTATAATTTATACCAGTATTTTTTTAAATCAGTTATTTTTCGACTTTTTATCCTTGTATTTTATCTTTTTGGGTCAAATGTGCGCGGAAATGTCGAAGGTTTGTAATTGAATTGTAACATTTAATACTATATAATGTGTATTGCAGAGAGATGAAACACAAAATAGCAAAGGGAGAATAAAAATGAGTATTAGAAAAATGGTGAAACAGATTGCCGTAAATGTCGGCGAGAAGGAGGGAGAGATAAAGAATTTCATACTTGAGTACTATACTTTGGAAAAGGAAGTTTTTATTGAAGGAAATTCGCACGCCACATATGGAATTGAGGTCTTAAAGCGGGAGAAAACGGAGTTTGGGACATTAAGAGTTGAGTATAGAAAAATATTTGATATTTTTTGTACAGAGACAGAGGCTCAAAGAGCGGCTTGTATTTTAGCTGATAATACTGTAACACCTATATCAGTTCATGATATTATTGAGCAATTCATAGGAACTGAAGAGATTGAATATGAAGAGTATGAGGTTTTGGCTGTATAAAAGGAGCTGTGACAACTTTTGTCACAGCTCTTTTGTCATATTTATATAATTTGTCCAATATAATATGGTACAACCTGTAAGGAGGTAGTACTTATGAGATATAAAAACGCTAATCTGCATGTTACTAATGAAGGCGGAGTTAAAAGAGGATTTAGAGCAAGGGTTTTAGTATGTCTGCTT
Organism: Congzhengia sp.; assembly: GCA_045537995.1. Classification (GTDB taxonomy): domain Bacteria; phylum Bacillota; class Clostridia; order UBA1381; family UBA9506; genus Congzhengia. The sequence goes on from JAZSQN010000146.1 coordinate 7,025, forward strand.
TTATTTATTGTAATGGCTGTAATAAAGTTATATCCTGATGACCAGTTTATAAGGACAAAAAACGCAGTAAAACTTATATTAACTAAGGAAACTGATATTCGTGCAGAAATCAATAAAATAAAAGATATATTTAAAACAGAGGATGAGATTTCGGCTATGAATCCTGTATCAGAATTTATAAACCCTGCAAAAGGAGCAATGGTTGTAAAGGGATTTGGGGTTCAGGATGCAGACGACAGCGGATTTCATTACGGGGTTGATTTAAAGCTTGAAAATGGGCAGAATGTTTTATGTGCGGCAGATGGCGAAATAGAAGAAATTGCAACAAATTCCGAGTATGGTTCATATATTGTGGTAAAGCACAGTGATGAAATTTTCACTATGTATGCTCATTTAAATGAGATATTGCCGAATGTTAAGGAAAAGGTAGAAAAGGGGCAGGCGATAGCGAGAGCAAACGGAGAAAATGATACTATATATTTTGAAGTAAGACGGGGCGACACTTATTTAGACCCTGCAGAATTTATTGATTTTGGAGAGAGTCAATGATTAGAATAACCCGTTTTTTATATATACACATATTGATTGTTCCTATGCTTATTTTGTCATTTATTCTAAAGAGTCAAATGACATTTTTTTCGGCATATGGGATAGTTTTGATACATGAGCTTTCACATCTTTTGGCAGCTGTGTTGTGTAATGTAGAAGTTAAATCGATTGTAATATTACCTTTTGGAATGACATTGAGACTTTCGCCTTTTTTAATCCGTCACCCAAAAAAAGAGATAATAATTGCAGCAGCAGGGCCTTTGTCAAATGTAGTGATGCTTTTTGTTGCAAGTATGATGCTTGAAAGACATGGTACAAATTTAAACCTTTTATTATTTATAGTAATTAATGCTGCAGTTTTAATTTTAAATTTAGTTCCCGTACCGCCTCTAGACGGTGGAAGAATATTGCGCGCTTTGGTAATAGAAAAAAGCGGGCTGATTCCTGCTGTGCGTATAATGAGGAAGATTTCTCGATTTTTTGTAGCAATGATTTGCGTATTGGGGGTTTTGCTCGTTGTGATAACTAAGGGAAATCCCAGTATGGCAATCATTGGGGCGTTTTTAGTTTTTTCGTTGTCTGAGGAAAAAAAGAACAGTGATATGCTGATAGCGGGCGAAATGATACATGAAAAGGAGAAGTTTAAAAATCGTGCGCTTATTCCTTGTGAAACACTGAGTGTTTTTGCATATACGCCCGCATTTAAGGTGATTAGAAAATTAAATTTGAGCAGTTTTTATATAGTTTATATAGTTGATGAAAACCTAAAGATAATAAAAACCGCGACGGAAAGTGATTTTATCCGCGCGGTTAAGAACAAGGGGTACAAAGTTTTATCATACGAGGTTTAGTCGAGAAAAAGATATAAAAGAGCGATGAGTAATAGCTTGTCGCGGCAGCCTGTTATAAGAAGCAACGCTATTAGCCCTAAGATAAGAGAAAAATCATCGTTTTTTGGTTTGTGTTTCGGTTTATCTTTCTCGCAAATTTGTATACGGTCTGGTTCAGTATACGGCTTTGGTTCGCGCCTTATAGGAGAAGCAAAGTCATTTGATGAGTTATAGTAATTAGTTACCATGTGGACCTCCTTTATAAGAGCTTATCTAAAGCGCCGGTTTTTTTAGCGATTTTGGCAATTTTTAATATTTTTATTGCCTGATCGATTTTTTCTTTTTTTTCGTCACTGACAAAAGGTTTTAAATCGTGCAAAAGACGGGAACGCTCGTCATCTTGGTTAAATTCGCCAATCATGCTTCCCAATTTCATTACCATATCTAAATCTAGAGAATCTTCATTTGTGTTTTTTTGTTCTTCTTTTTCATTTACGCTTCCTAAAAGGGAAGTAATGGTTGAGAGTAAATCACTTTCGTCCGACATATAATCCTCCCTTAAAAGAGCTTTTTAAATTCATTTATGATATCGGGATTTTTTTTGACTTCTTCTAAAAGTTTTCCTAGATCTACATTTTTTGCTTTTTCCTTGAGTTCTGGGTTAGACAACAATTTTTGTAGTTTTTCCTTATCGAGATTTTTTAAAAGTGCTTCAATGTTTAAAGCCAAGATAATCACTCCTTAATATATACTGCTATATTATATGAAAGAAAAGGATACATATTGACAAATATCAAAAAAAAATCTGCGTCATATAATGTAAAGTAGAAAGAAGGTATAAATATGATTTATTTGGATAATGCGGCAACTAGTTATAAAAAGCCTGAGAGTGTGGCACGCGCACTTTTTTCATCGACATATAAAAACAGTGCAAATGCGGGGCGTGGAGGCTATGACTTATCGATAGAGTCAGGCGAAATCATATATGAAACAAGGGAAAAATTAGCAGATTTTTTCAACATAAAGAATCCTGAAAGGATAGCGCTTTTAAAGAACACAACAGAGGCTCTAAATGTAGGGATTAAGGGTGTGATGTTGCGTGGCGGACATATAATTACAACATCTATGGAGCATAACTCGGTAATAAGACCGATAAAATCATTGGAAATAGAAAAGGGAGTATCTTATTCTATATTAAAAGGAAACGAAAAGGGCGAATTGGATTTAAATAAACTTGAGAGAATGATAAAGAAAGAGACACGGATGATAGTAATGACACATTCGTCGAATGTGTGTGGAAATATATATGATATAAAAAAGGCGGCAGAAATTGCAAAAAGACATAATGTAATTTTTATGGTTGATGCGGCGCAAAGTGCAGGAGCAGTCAATATTGACGCAACTGATATTGACCTTTTGGCGTTTCCGGGACACAAAGGGCTATTGGGTCCTATGGGAACAGGCGGGCTTTATGTAAAAGAGGGCATAAATCTTAAAACGATAGTAGAGGGTGGAACAGGGAGTCTTTCTGAAAGCCTTAAACAACCTGACTTTATGCCTGATATGTTAGAAAGCGGTACAATGAATGTTCCGGCAATTGCAGGACTTTCAAAGGCTTTGGACTTTTTAAAGAAGACAGGTACAAAAACCATATATGAATATGAAGAAAGTTTATTGAGACGATTTGAAGAAGGATTAAAAAATATGAAAGGCATAGACCTTTACGGTGGAAATGAAAAAACTGCAATTTGTGCTTTTAATATAATAGGAAGAGATTGTGTAGAAGTTGCACAGATTTTAAATGACAAGTACGGTATATGCGTGCGTGCAGGACTTCATTGTGCGATACTTGCGCATAACACATTAAAAACTGAAAAGACGGGATGTATAAGAGCAAGCTTTGGATTTTTCAACACAATAAAGGAAGTTGATTATGCAATAGATGCTATATACGAAATTTTGACAGATATGTCAAAATGAAACGGTTGACTTTAGGAATTATAAATAGTATAATATCGTATGCAAAGCTTATTATAAATATATGGGGATGCAACGGTTTCGACGGGAAGAGAGAACATTTAAGAGCGGGTAGTGGTGCGGAACCACTTAAAAATCCGTAACTTAAATATAATCGACAATAACAGATTAGCTTACGCTGCCTAATTAATGGCAGCTGCTCTGTAGCCGTCTACCGCAACGGTTATTAGGGTATCATTTAAGCGGTGAATGTGAGCTGTCAAAGCTTTGAGACAGCCATGACTTATGAAGCTACCGAACCTTAAGGCTTGTTTGTGAGCCTTAAGGCAAGGGAACTTTAATCACAAACTGCACCCGGAGCGCTTGAATCGGAACTTTTTTCGGACAGGAGTTCGACTCTCCTCATCTCCACCAATAAAAACACCCATCTTTTGATGGGTGTTTTTATTGTTATGTGTGCAAGAGAGTCGAACTCCGAAAGGCACGAACGGTTAAATAAAACAGTCCGAGTGACTGTTTTATGAGAGAGTGTTGCGAGACGGGTACTGTGGGCGAAGCACACGGTCGGTGAGCAGATGTTTTGCGATGAAAAACGAAGCAATACTTTTTAAAGACAAAAAGAAAGAGCAGGTAAACTACCTGCTCCAAGTTCAAATAGCACTCCTATTACCGACTTTACAGTCAGAAGTTCAAATGTTTACTATAAGTGCTTATAAGTATTATATACAATTATAGCTTAATTGTCAATGCTTTTTATATATTTCTTTTAGAGTATATAACTTACTAATCTGTTCGTTAATTTTATTTCTATCATCATCATTTATTGTTCCATGCTGTTTATTTATAAAGAACTTGTCATAAATACGCCGTTTATCTATAGTTCTAATCTGTTCAATTAAAGCAGTACTTTTTCCATTAGACAAATCAATATGATATGGAATTTCATCGTTTAATCTTTCAGTTGTAAGTGGTATTATAGTACATATGGGAGATTCTTTGGTTGTTCTTATGACTAAACAAGGTCTGTTTAATCCTTGCTCGTGCCCATATGGGTATTGTCCTAAATTAGTCCAATATATAAAGTTGTTGAAAATATAAAATGTCTGTTTACTCATTTTGTTATATGCCCCTAAGATTATATACTAGGACAATTATACCATATATTTTGAGTTTTGTCAATCTATTCGCAGAATATTCACCGGCAGAACCCCAATGATCTATCAACATACAGAA
>JAZSQN010000006.1:0-13277 GCA_045537995.1 Congzhengia sp.
TTTTTATTTTTTATATGCTGTATGCATATACCAGAATTGAGGAAAAGTAATGAAAAAGATTTTGATAATATGTGAATTTTTCCCTCCGTCAACAACAATTGGTGCAGTGCGTCCGTCTAAGATGGCAAAGTATTTAACAAAAGACGGATATGAGGTTGATGTATTTACAAAATATCCTCTTGATGAACAAAATAGCGGGATATGCGCTAAGGTGTATAACTATGACTTGCAGCATCTGGAAAATACAATCTCTACTGTTTCATCTGAAAAAAGAAAGAATCATGGAAGATTATATAGATTTTTCAGTAGTATAAAATATGCAATAAAAGATATCATAAAAAGCCATAATATGCTTAAAAATTTTAAGCTGTTCGTGGCAGAAAACGGTGGGAAATATGATGCGGTATTTTCCACATTTGGTCCTTTAGGTTGTCTAAAGTGCGGAATGTATTACAAAAAAAAGTTTCCTGATACAAACTGGATTTGTGATTTCAGGGATCCTGCGGTTGTAGATTTCATTCTTTTTTTTAAAAAGGTATATTTAAGACGATTAGAACAAAAATCATGCCGTATGGCAAATAGTATTGTTGCGGTGTCAGAAGGATATCTTGACAGAATATGTAAAGGAAAATTCCAAAATAAAAGCCACATGATTCCTAACGGATATGACGAAGATGACAGATATGTCGCTGAAGATATATCAACTTCTGATTTTCTTGAATTTGTTTATGTAGGAATTCTTTATGGCGGAAAAAGGGATATTTCACCCGTCTTTAATGCAATAAAGGAATTGCATGATGAAGGGAAGATAAATAAAAACAAGTTAAAATTTAACTATGCCGGAACGGACTTTTCAACTATTTATAATCAGGCACAAAAATATTGTATGGAAGACATATTAGAAAATCATGGACTTTTAAAAAGAGAAGAATGTCTAAAATTACAGTTTAAAAGCGACCTTCTCATCCTTACCAATTGGAATACGCGTAAAGAGTATGGAGTTTTCCCCGGAAAGTTTTTAGAATATATGCTTATTGAAAAACCTATTATTTCAATAAACAGTGGAGATGTTTCGGGAAGCGAACTGGTAAAGGTTATGAAAGATGGAAACTTTGGCGTATGCTGGGAAGAAGCAAATGCCACAGCGGATTATAAACTTCTCAAAGAATACATAATAGCACAATATAACAAAAAGATAAACGAAGGAAAAGTTGACTTTTCTCCAGATAAAGATGTTGTCGCGCGGTATAATTATAAAAGTATAATTAAGAAAATTGAGGAACTGATCAATGAGTGAATTGAAAAAAAACCGCATAGGAAATGATGCCTTGCTATTGACAGGGTCAAAAGTTCTCACTTCCCTTATTGGTTTGGTTTCAGCTATGCTTTTGTCCCGTTTTAGAACATTGACTGAATATGGAACATATTCTCAGTTAATGATGGCAGTAAATCTTTTTTGTTCGTTGTTTATGCTGGGACTCCCTAATTGTATAAACTATTTTCTTGCCAGAGCGCAAACGGAGGAAGAAAGGGGAAAATTTTTAAGTGTATACTATACACTATCTACTTTGTTAAGTGTAATTATAGGCGTTGTTATGGTTCTGGCTATCCCACTTTTGGAAATATATTTCAAAAATGGTCTTATCAGGATTTTTTGGTATTTTCTTGCCCTTTATCCGTGGACAAGGGTTATAATGTCCGGTGTTGAAAATCTTCTGGTTGTATACAATAAGACAAACAAACTTGTAATTTATCGTATTTTGAATAGTGTATGCCTTTTACTAATTATTTTATTGGTTCAGTTGTTTGGCGGAAATTTTGGGCATTATATGCTTCTTTTTGTTGCTGTAGAGATTATTTTTGCTCTATGGGTGTATATTATTGCGTATAAAAATACCAATCGACTTACATTTTCGTTAGATAAAAAACTTATAAAAACTATTTTTGTTTATTCAGTTCCGATAGGATTGGCATCCATGCTTGGAACTCTTAACATAGAACTTGACAAGCTTGTTATAACGACATTTTTTTCTACTGAAGAAATGGCAATATACTCAAATGCCTCAAAAGAGCTTCCTGTTTCGTTGATTTCGTCTTCGCTGACAGCTGTTTTATTGCCACAGATTGTGAGACTGATGAGTAGAGATCAAAAAAATGAAGCCATAGAGTTATGGAAAAGTGCTACGACTATTGCTTTTTCGATTATATGCTTTATATCAGTTGCGTGTTTTGTGTTTGCACCTGAGGTTATTACAGTTTTGTACTCGGAAAAGTATGTTCCAGGAACGGGAGTATTTAGAGTTTACGCATTAGAAATTCTTTTAAGGTGTACTTATTGGGGAATGATAATGAGTGCAACTGGAAGAACAAAACTTATTTTATATAGTTCTATAGGAACTTTATTATTAAATCTGTGCTTAAATTTTCTTTTTTACTATTTGTTTGGATTTGAGGGGCCGGCAATTGCTACATTGATATCTACTCTTCTAATGGCGTTTTTCCAGCTTGCATATACTGCAAGAAAAATTAAAATGAAGATTTCAACAATTTTTCCGTGGAAAAATTGTTTGGTATTTTTTATAATAAATATAGTTTTCGGCATGCTTACACATATCACAAAAGTATTTATACAATCTTTCTGCGGTATCAATAGTATAATTCTGGCGGTAGGGTTAGGAATTATATGGTTTATCATTTATTTTATTATAATGTTCAAACCAATAAAACAACAGTGGATATTTTTAAATAAAGAAAGGTAATATGTATGAAAAAAATCGGCATTTTCACCTTCCATAGAAGTATAAACTATGGAGCATTTATGCAGGCGTATTCATTGAGCAAAAGGATAAAAAAGTCATTCAATGAGGTTGAAGTTGAGCTTATTGATTATACCAGTGAAATCATGGAACGGGTATATAAGCCTCGTTTAAGCCTTGCGTCAATAAAGCGTCCTATCGGATTTATTAAAAAGAATAAGCAGTACAACCTTTTTAAAAAGTCGCTGACGCATCTCCCTTTGTCTAAAAAAAGCATGCGCAGCGACGGCAACACAGCAGAAGTTTTAAAAAATTATCAGGATGATTATGATGTGTTTGTTGTTGGCAGTGATGCAGTATGGAACTGGATAAAAAGGGGATTTCCAAATCCGTATCTTATGAATTTTGATAAGAAAGTCGTAAAAATGAGTTATGCTGCATCGGCGTACGGTATGGATTATTCACATATAGGACAAGAGGAAAAAGAATATTTTGCGTCATCGCTTAAAGATTTTTCGTTTATAGGCATAAGAGATACATATACAGAAAATCTAGTAAAAGATGTGTGCCCTGAATGCAGTCCTGAATTCACATGTGATCCTACAGTTTTTCTTGATATGGATGATGTATATAAAGAAATTGGAATGAGTAAAGAAGAATTCAAGTCATACATATACAAAAAACTTAATCTTAAACCTAACCAAAAGCTCATCGGTGTAATGGGAGCGACAAAGGAAATTATAAATAAACTCAAAGAAACATATGGAAAAGAATATGTGATTGTTACTTTATACAATCCTTCTCGATTTGCCCACAAGCAACTTGTTGACATTTCACCATTTGAATGGGCAGCTGTGTTTGGACTTTTTGAAGTTACTATTACAAATTATTTTCATGGAACACTCCTGTCACTTTGCAATAATACACCTGTGATAAATTTTGATTATACTGAATTCAGCAGATCGAATGAAGGCAAGATACATGATGTGATGAGAAGAATGGATCTTTTGGAATGTCATTTCAGTCATAAAAATTCAGACAAAGAAATTATAGATAAGGTTATAGATGTATTAAAAAGCAGAGATAAATACAGCGAAAAGATAAGGAACAATTTTGAAGTATTAGGAAAATCCTCTGACAAGTTTTTTGAAAAAATGGGAGAGATTATATGAAAATCATCAAAGCCGGTTTCGGTTTTTTGAAAAAAAGCTGGGCGATGTTTATAGGATACATATTTTATAATCCTAAATATCTTAAGGGAAAATATTTTTCGAAATATTCGTATTCGGATGGATGGAGATGGGTTTTAGAAACTGTCTTCATACAAAAAATAGTAGGCATAAATAGGAGCATTCCCTTTCCGGTATCCTTTAGAGCAACAGTATGTAATTGGCAGAATATAGAATTTCATCCTGACAATATAAATATTTTTCAAAAAGCAGGCAATTATTATCAGGCGAGTCAAGACGCCAAAATAATATTTGGGAAAAACTGTTTTATTGCGTGTAATGTAGCTATAATAACTGCCAATCATAACTTTGATGATTTGAGCAAGCATTATTCAGGAAAAGATGTAAAAATAGGAGATAATTCTTGGATAGGATTTGGCTCAGTATTACTTCCGGGAGTTGAGCTTGGCAATCATACTATAGTTGGTGCGAACTCTGTAGTAACAAAAAGTTTTCCAGAGGGAAACTGCGTAATTGCAGGCAATCCTGCAAAGGTTATAAAAACGATATCTCCGTATAAAGAAGGGTAATTATATGAAAATTTTGGAGAATACATCACAATGTGTAGGTTGTGGTCTATGTGAGCATGTATGTCCTAAGAACTGTATAACTATGACATCAAAAAATGACGGTTTTTTATATCAAAATATTAACGAAGAGCTGTGTATTTTGTGCAAGAAATGTCAACACGCATGTCCTGTGCTTTCCGAGAAGAAAAAAATAGAGCCTCTAAGATGTGTCGCTTTAGAAGATATTAAAGATGAAAATAGGAAAAAGAGCGCATCGGGCGGTGCTGCCTCTTTGTTTTTTGAAGAAATTATTAATATGGGCGGTGCTGTTTGCGGTTGTCGTTTAGATGATGATTTAAAAGCGGTACACGATGTATCAAATACTTTAGAAAGTATAGATTTATACAGAGATTCTAAATATGTGCAGAGTGATATGAAGAACGCATGGAAGAAAATAGAAGACTGCCTTTTAGAAGACAGAAAGCTAATAGTCTGCGGCACGCCGTGTCAGATTGCTGCAGTAAATTCCAGATTTGGGAAACATGAAAACTTATATACATGTGACTTTGTGTGCAGTGGAGTTCCTGATCCGAGCATATTTGAATTGTATAAAAGAGAACTGGAACAAAAAAGTGGCAAAAAGATTAAAGAATTTTATTTTAGAGATAAAACTAACGGGTGGAAGAAAAGTAATATAAGAATTGTATATACAGATGATACAGAAGAAATCATTGAACGAAAAGATAGTAATTATTACAGACTTTTTGGAAATAATATTTTCTTTCGCGAGAGCTGTTATGATTGCAAGTTTAAAAATTTCAACACCTATGCAGATTTAACGGTTGGTGATTATTGGGGCATAGAGAGGCTATATCCCGAATGTGATGATATTGGCTGTTCGCTGGTTATTGTAAACACAAAAAAAGGTGATTTCTTACTATCTGCGGTAAAAGATAAATGCAGATTAAAAGATACTCATATTGATTTTGCGATAGAAACACATCCTAAAATCATATCAAGTATTAACCGTGCGAAGTATCGTGATTTATTTTACAATATTTACAATGACAAATCATACAAAAAGTACAAAAAAGCTGTAAAACTGTCGATGTCTCACAGTACTTTCTGTAGAATTAAAAGAGTTTTATTTAACATTACACATAGAAGTTAAAGGAGTTTTAATAATGATTAATGTAATCGGACTTGGATACATAGGTCTTCCTACTGCATTGATGCTTGCATCACACGGTGTAGAGGTTATTGGAACGGACTATAATAAAGAGCTTGTGGCTACATTAAATGCAGGAAAGACAACATTCAAAGAAAAAGGACTTGATGAGCTTTTTGATGATGCTGTGAGTGCCGGTATAAAGTTCAGTACTGAATACCAGGTTACAGATACATATATAGTTTCTGTTCCCACACCATATGATAAATTTACCAAAAAGGTAGATGCTTGCTATGTGGTTTCTGCAGTAAAGACTATAATGGATGTTTGTCCCAAAGGTGCGACAGTTGTTGTGGAATCTACAGTTTCACCGGGAACGATAGATAAGTATATTCGACCAGTGATTGAAGAGAACGGATTTGTTATCGGACAGGACATTCATCTTGTACACGCTCCTGAACGCATAATTCCAGGTAATATGGTTTATGAGCTTATACATAATAACCGTACTGTAGGAGCGGATGATAAGGAAATAGGAGAAAACATAAAGAAACTCTATTCATCTTTCTGTCAGGGAGATATTGTTGTGACAGATATCCGCACTGCTGAAATGACAAAGGTTGTAGAAAACACATTCAGAGCAGTGAATATTGCGTTTGCAAACGAGCTGGCAAAAATTTGCCGTCATGACAATATGGATGTATATGAAATCATAAAAATATGCAATATGCATCCAAGAGTAAATATTTTACAACCCGGTCCGGGAGTAGGCGGACATTGTATTTCTGTTGATCCTTGGTTTTTGGTAGGAGATTATCCAAGTCTTGCAAAAGTAATTGACGAGTCGATGAAGACAAATGACGGTATGCCTGATTTTGTTCTAGGCAGAATTTCAGAAATTATGAAGGAAAACGGTATCACGGATTTTTCAAAGGTTGGGCTTTACGGTCTTTCCTACAAGGAAAATGTAGATGATTGCCGTGAATCACCAACTCTTCAGTTGCTTGAAAATCAAGCAAGACATTTAGCAACGCCTCTTAAAAGCTACGATCCTTTTGTAAGTGAAGATATTGTTCCTAATCAGTATCATGATTTAGATGAATTTTTGAATGATATTGAGCTTGTTGTGATTATGGTAAATCATAATGAAATTAAAGAAAATATGGACAAGCTAAAAGGTAAAATTGTTTTTGATACTCGTAATTGTTGTGAACTTTCAGGAACATATAAGCTATAGAATAAAAGTTAAAAATCTTATAATAAAAATCAGCTGTCCCCCGCGTTTGCGGGGGATTTTTTTGCTGAAAATGCTTGTATTTAGGAGAAAATTGTGCTATAATTATTTAACTATGATAAAATTTGAGAAACTTTTGAATGGAGCAAAGGAAAACGATGGTATTTTCAAGTATTATTTTTTTGTTTTACTTTTTACCCATTATTTTAATATTGTACTATCTCTCGCCTAAAAAGCACAGAAATGCAGTGCTTTTTTTCGGCAGTTTGTTCTTTTATGCATGGGGTGAGCCAGTTTATGTATGCCTGCTTTTATTATCGACTGTGTTTAATTTCTTTTTAGGTATCAAAATAGAAAAAGAAGAGAAAGATGCAAAAAAAAGAAAAACCATATTAATAGCGGGTATAGCTTTAAATATTGCCATTTTAGTATTTTTTAAATATACAAATTTTTTAATAGATATTATAAATGTCATTTTGCCTTATGACATACCGTCTGTAAAGATTACTCTTCCTATAGGTATATCATTTTTTACATTCCAGACGATGTCTTATATAATTGATGTATACAGAAAAACTACGAAAGCACAAAAAAAGTATATAGACTTTGGTACATATGTTGCTTTATTCCCTCAACTTATTGCAGGACCCATAGTAAGATATAATTCAATAGATTACCAGCTGTCTAAAAGAAGAGAGACGATAGAGGGTTTTACATCAGGAACAGTGTGCTTTGTGGCAGGACTTGCAAAGAAAGTTTTAATTGCCAATAACATAGGAGTTTTATGGGAAACGATAAGCTCATCACCTGTAGGAGAATTGTCTGTTTTGTCAGCGTGGTTGGGTGTAATTGCGTACGCATTTCAAATTTATTTTGATTTTTCGGGTTATTCTGATATGGCAATAGGCTTAGGCCGTATGTTTGGATTTGAATTTGAAAAAAACTTTGATTATCCGTACATTTCAAGGTCAATAACAGAGTTTTGGAGAAGATGGCATATTTCTTTAAGTACATGGTTTAAAGAGTATGTATATATCCCCTTAGGAGGAAACAGAGTAAGCAGTAAAAGGAATTATTTAAATCTTTTAATTGTATGGACACTTACGGGAATATGGCATGGAGCCGGAATGAACTTTTTGATCTGGGGGCTTTATTATGCTCTTATTCTTATAGCGGAAAAACGGTTTTTACTTAAAATATTAGATAGAATACCAGGATTTTTTAAAAACATATATTCGTTGATTTTAGTTCTTATAGGTTGGGTGTTTTTTGCCTCACCTACAATGTCAGATGCTGCATCGTACATAAAGGTTATGTTTGGGTTTGGGGCGTCTTCCGTAATAGATAATGTGTTTATTTACAATATTTTTTCGTATATGACTATACTTATAGTTGCATTTATTGGGATGCTTCCGTATCCTAAGAGAATATGGGAAAAGCATTTTGGAGAAAAAATATCATACACAATGGCAGTTGTAGCTGTAGTTTTGGTAATTTGCGTTGCATATTTAATTGATTCATCGTATAATCCGTTTTTATATTTCAGGTTTTAGATAAAATTTTATCGGGGAGGTGTGTTTATGAAGGACAAGTACATAAAAAGAAATGCCTGCAGACGCTTTAACAACATATGTTCTGTGTGCGTTCTTCTTATATTCATATTAAACATACTAAGCCCTACAATTGCATATTCTGAGCTTGAAAACAGATATTTGCAGAAGTTTCCGAAGATTACCATTAGCGGAATTTTTGACGGAAGTGTTATGGAGGATATTGAAAATTATCTTAATGACCACTTTATAGGAAGAAATATTTTTGTGAAGTTAAAGGCGGGTTGTGAGTATTTAATAGGGAAGAAAGAAAACAACGGTGCGTATGTAGGCAGTGATGGATATTTAATAGAAAAACCTGCAGACTTTGACAAAGATATTATAGATAAAAATATAAATGCTGTAAAAACATTAGATTCAATAGGAAGATATAATATAACCGTATCGGTAGTACCGCCTGCATATGAGGTTATGAAGGAAAATCTTCCTCGAAATGTGTATAAAGATATCATACCTGAGTTTAATGCATATTTAAATGCGAGCTTTTCGGATACTGATGTTAAAAATGTGGATGTAACGGAAGATTTACTTAAATATAAAAGTGATTATCTATATTACAGAACAGATCATCACCCTACGAGTAACGGTGCGTATATTATTTATCATGGATTATCTCAGGCACTTTCATATACACCATTGTCGGGTGAGGATTTTAAGATTTCAGATGTGACGAGAGAATTTTTAGGAACTACATATTCTAAAGCGTTAAAAAATGTTTCGCCTGATATTATTACGGAATATAAGCCCTTAGAAACGGCTCGTTTTAAGGTGAAATTTCCTTATGATAATAGGGAAGCAGACTCTATGTATTTTCCTGAGCACTTAGTAAAAAAAGATAAATACTCATACTTTTTAGACGGGAACCATGCATTAACTGTAATAGAAAGTCCAAATAAAAACGGTAGAAAACTTGCAGTTTTCAGAGATTCGTATGCGAATTGTACAATGCCTCTAATAGCAAATCACTTTGAAACTGTACATATGATTGATTTGAGGTACTATAACGAAGATGTGATTGCATATTTGAGCGAAAACGGCATAGAAGACGTACTCTTTTTATACAGTTCGCAGACATTTATGACGGATAAAACAATAAGTAAAGTAACGAGTTATGCAAAAAATTCACCATATTGTGTTCAGCAGTTTGGTGAAGTATACAAAACAAAGCCTGTAGATGATTCATATTTTAGCAATGCCGCATTTATAGGAGATTCATTAACTGACGGTTTTAGAATATATTCAGGACTTTTTGATGCTACATTTATATGCGGTACAAGTATGACTGTGTCAGGTCTTTCAAGTCGTGAATGGCGTGACGGCGTATCTATGCTGGACCGTATAAAGCAGGGAGGATTTAATAAGGTTTATATTATGCTCGGCGCAAATGAAAATTTATCATTAGAGTATAAGGATTCATTCGTTGAAAATTATTCAAACCTTATTGATACAGTTAAAAAATCAAATCCTGACTCAATTATTTATGTTCAGTCCATTTTGCCCGTTAGTCCATCGCGAGATAACGCCGGTAAGATAACAAATACCGTTATAAATGCGTTTAATGAAGGCTTATATGAAATGGCGCTACAAAAGAAAGTATTTTACCTGGATATAAACAGTACCTTGAAAGATTCAAATGGACAGCTTCCTGAAGAGGCGGCAACAGACGGTGTTCACTTTAAAAAGGAATATTATATGAAATGGCTTGATTATTTAAGAAATCATGCCGTAAGCGTAGAAGGGGCAGAGAATGCCAAAAGAGTAGCTGTATCTTTTGAAAACGGAGATTATAATGTTTCTGAAATTTCGGGTTATATCTTAGAGAATGTAGAATTTAAAGATGAACTTGGCGAAATCAATGCCAGAGTATTGTTGAGCATCTATGGAATAGATGAGTCATTGATACAAAATGCTTCGGGTTTTGCAGGCGGAGGTGCTACTGCTGAGGAAATAGCTGTATTTGAAGCAAAGGATATATTGAGTGCACAAAAAATAGAAAAACTGGTGTATCAGCATATTGAAAACAGGAAGAAAAGCTTTGAAACATATATTCCGGAAGAAATGCCCAAGTTAAAGCGACCGTTCGTATTTACTGATAAAAAACTTGTAGTAGTATGTATAGCCGCAAGTTATGGCAAACTGGAAACCCGCATCAAAGAGCTTATAAAATAGAGGTAGTGTTATGAAAGAATGTGTTTTAGAAGACAGAATTTGCACAAATTGCGGTGAATGTGAGATGTGTGATTTAGATAAGACAAAAAAATGCGACAACTGTGGAAAATGTATAGAATCATCCGCAGAGTCGCGTGCAATCGAAATATCTGATATAATTGTTGATTTATAATCTTGAATATTTTCCGGGAGAAATGCCTACGAGCTTTTTAAACACTCTTATAAAATTGGCATAGTCATAAAAACCGCACAAAATTGCCGTATCGGATACGCTTTTTCCTGAGTCAAGGAGTTTTTTAGCGTTTGAGATTTTTTGAGCAATTATATATTTTGCAACTGTTGTTCCAAAACAGTTCCTGAAAATTTTACACAACTGATTGACGGATATAAAAGAATTTTTTGCCAAGATTTCAAGAGAAATCGGGTCGCTGATGTGACTATTTATATAAGAGATTGTATTTTTTAAAACAACATTTTGGAAATCGCTTTCGATTTTGTCATTTGAATGATTTATAAATAACTGGTTTATAAATGCCAAAAGTGTATTTATTGATGATTGTTTTATTATATCGTCTCCAAAGCCATTAACAGTACGAAACTCGATTAAGAGTTTTTGTATCTTTGCAATTTCTTTATCACTAAGTGAGATTTTGTGAGAAAAGTCTGTTTCTCTTTTAAAAAAGCAATATGATAAGTCAGTATTTGATGTTGAATTTGATATAAGATATTGAGGGTGAATATGCAGAGAAAATCTTGCAAAGACGCTATCTTTACATGTTATAATTTTATAAGGTTCATATTGGTTTATAACAAATAAGTCCCCGCTGTCGATGCGATACATACGGTCATTTATTAAAATACCTTCAGCAGGTGAAAGACAGAGTAATACATAACAGCAATCTTGAATATGTATTTGTGCATCAGCAATATTTGATTCCTGATAACAAACGCCGAATGAACGCGTTTTGACAGCTGAATTTAATGCGTCTTGATATTTACTGTATAAGAAGTTCATAAAATCACTCCATATCTATTACTATGTAAGTATTTTAACAAATATGTGTGATATTTGCAATAAAAATTGAAAAAACCATAAAATTTTGTTTAAATTGGAGAAGTAAAATGACTAAAAAAGAAGAATTTATCAAAATATTTAAAGAGAACATCACAAGAGAAGGCGCAGATAAGCTTTTAGAGTATTTAGAAAGTACGCAAAGTGACTTTTTTTGCGCTCCTGCAAGTACGCGTTTTCACGGCTCGTACGAGGGAGGACTTTTAGAGCATTCAATAAATGTTTATTATTGTTTAAAAGACTATCTTTCGCGTGAAAGGGTTAAAGAAACATACAATCTGTCATATACTGATGAAAGTATTGCCATAGTTTCTTTGTTACATGATTTGTGTAAGGTTAACTGTTATGTAAAAGGAACTCGGAATGTAAAGGATAAAGCAGGAGTGTGGCAACAGGTTCCAACATACGAATATGCTGACGATATGCCGTATGGTCATGGAGAAAAATCAGTTTATATAATATCAGGATTTATGAAATTAAGTCGTGAAGAGGCATTTGCAATTCGTTACCATATGGGATTTTCAGGAGCAGAGCCTCAGAGCAATGTGGGAAGTGCTTTTGAAAAATATCCCTTATCATTTGCTCTTAGTACAGCAGATATGGAAGCAACTTATTTTATGGAATAGAGGAAATATTCATGCCTGTATCAGTTATAATTGAACCTATAATATCACTTTTTATAGCAATATTTATTGGATTTGTCGCGGCAAAAAGCGGTTATTTACCTGAAAAATGTAAGGATGCAATATCAAAAGTAATTGTAAAAATAACATTGCCGCTTTTAATTTTAACATCTTTGTTATCAAAAGATTTAACCGCAGACACTGCAAAAAATGCATGCGTTGCAGCGCTTGTCGCTGTAGTTGTAGTTATTACTTTATACATTGCAGGTATATTAACAGCAAAGCTTTTTAAGCTTTTAGAACCTAAAAAAACACTGCATGCGATACTCTCAGCAACAGGAAATGTCGTTTTTTTAGGATACCCTGTAATTACTGCGGTATATGGCACAGACGGATTGTTCTATGCGGTTATTTATGGCATGGTAAATGATATATTATTGTGGAGTTTAGGAGTTTACCTGATAAATAAATCGAGCAAAAACGAAAACAAAAAAGATGCTTTAAATAAGCTTTTAAATCCTAACACAATATCTTTTTTGATAGGGATTCCGCTTATGTTTTTAAAGGTAAAACTTCCGCCCGTTATACATGAGACATTATCGGGTATAGGATCACTTACTACATATCTTTCGATGATTTTTATTGGTATGGTGTTATCTCAAATTGATATTAAAAAAATCTACAAAAGAGTTTCTATGATATCAACTGTAATTGTAAAAATGATTTTAGCACCTGTAGCAGCTGCATTTTTGCTAAAAAATTTCGGAATAAATCCTATAACTTGCGGCGCTATAATACTGGAAATTGCAATGCCCGCTCAGACGGTAACATCAATTATTGCAAATGAAGCAGGTTCAGACACTCAGTATGCGGCAGAATATATATTTTTGTCAACTATAGCGAGTAT
>JAZSQN010000173.1:0-3023 GCA_045537995.1 Congzhengia sp.
AGAATATCTGTGATATCGAAGCCTATATGGATCTGACACAGCTCCACGCGGTTTTATCGGATGAAACCGTTTCGAATGCTTTGGAGATCCCGGTGGGGATACCGCTTCTGAACATGGAGGAAGTGGATTACGATATTGAGGGAAACCGAATTTTCTACGCAAAACAGTTCTTTGTGGACACGATTTTCGAACAAACCGTCATGAGAAAGAAATTATAATACGGATTTTGGGGAAAGAACCGAACAATGAGGCCAGTGTCATTAAGCTAATTTAAAACTCAGCCGTTAAGGGGTGCGAAATTGCTTTTCTGCTCCTTAACGGCTGTGTTGTTTTCATAATGTTTCATTTAGTTAGTTGCAAAATTGTAAACTATTTATGAAAAGGATTTCATGTTATTTACATTTTTCGAGATTTGCATATAATATAATTAAACGCCGCGATGAACGGTGGTCGCATGCAGTATGTGAGATAGCCAAAATGTGAGAGTTTAGCCTAATTATTTGAGTTTTCTGAATTTTTAAGTGTTTTATTGAGAGTTAGCCAAAATTTGAGAGAGTAACCGAACAAGTCAAAATAGCCAAAGTAATAGTAGCGAGCATTTGAACATCAAGCGTACACGCCCAGAGATGGGGGTGCGTTTGGTGTTTTCTTCATTCATCCGGCGAATTTTCGTTCGGAGGCTAACTCTCATGACTATTAATCGTATTCGTGCGGCGCTCAATGCCGCCGTTAGAGCCGCCGCGCAGAGCATCGGTGGCAAGAATTTTTCCCGCAAGAGTGTGCTGACTGCTGAAAAGGTCATACACCTTTTAATCAGCGCAGAGGGCGGCTGTTTAGATAAGATTTTGCACGACGCAGGTATTAAAGTCACCGCATCCGCTCTCACTCAGCGTCGCGCTCAAATCCCGTCCGAGGTATTCCGCTCTGTTTTCGAAAACTTTAATTCCGCCTGCACCGATGGCGACCTGTTCCGTGGGTATAAGCTGCTGGCAGCGGACGGAACGGCTGTCTGCCTTCCGCGCAACCCTACCGCGCCCTCCTTCGTTCAGAACGAGGGTATTCCCAAGGGGGTAAATCAGCTCCATGTGACCCCGCTCTACAACATTCTCAGCCGCACCTTCGACGATTTGGTTATACAGCCAGAGCCAAAGAAAGACGAGATAGGCGCGTTGGTGGATATGTTGGAGCGCAACACATTTACGCAAAAGGCCATCCTCCTCTGCGACCGCGGCTTCGAGGGGTATAACCTCATAGCCCACTGCCTTGAAAAGCCGAATTTGGACTTCCTCATCCGTGTGAAGCAAAGTAAATCCGCCATGCGCGAGGTGGCAAAACTGCCGATGATGGAACTGGACTGCATGATAGGGTTTACGATCACCACCACGCAGACCAACGAAGACAAGAAAGGCGGCTATATCCACCTGCAAGTTCCAAAGAAAAGCAAAGCAGGCTCCAAGACGCGGCACGGACGCTGGGACTTCCCCTCGCCCTACCCTATGCGTTTCCGCATTTGCCGCTTTCTGCTTGATAACGGCGAGTTTGAAACGGTAGCGACTTCTCTGCCCGCGTCGTTCACCCTGGAGGACATCAAGGAGCTTTACCACCTGCGCTGGGGCGTAGAAACGGCGTTCCGCGACTGGTACTATACACTTGGCATCGCCAACCTGCATGGAAAGTCCGATGCGTTTGCGGAGCAGGAGATATACGCCAGTCTGACCGCATTCAACTTCGCAAGCCGCGTTTGCCGCGAGGTCGTTGTCCGTCAACCGAAAGATGGCGTTTATGCTTACAAAGTTAACTTCAAGATGGCGGTCATGCTCTGCAAGGAGTTCTTACGAAAAACCAATGCAGACGGCGAAACGCTACGGGCAGAAATCGCGCGATACACTGTCCCAATCCGTCCAGACCGACAGGACGAGCGCAATCTGAAAACAAAAGGTTTCGCTGGATTTGTCTACCGCGTAGCCGCATGACAAAAAGAGAGGGGCGGGGGTCAGTGACCTCCGCCCCCTCAGCATTTATTTTTTGAAACCCCTGTTTTCGGGGGTCAAAACGGGCATTTTCAGAAAAATAAATGCCACCCTATCTTAACGCCCCTCAAATTTGTCTGCAACTGTGAAACGCCTACAAACAATTACAACAAGCATTGAAAATACGGCAGAAATGAGCGCAATTTTCGCCGCGACACAACAGCATAACGCCTACACAAAAACACGAAACGCCTTGCCCGAAATTGGCGTTGGGTGGGTACTTTTTGAGGAAATTCTGGAAGAGATTGGCATTAAGTTAAGAGAACAAGTAAAATCTCAACATCTCAGCACCACGCATTCAAAAATCAGGTCAAAATTGCGCAAAAGAGCAATAGTGGGAAAATCTCAACAAGTCGTTTGATGTACTCAAAAGTTAAAGGCCATAGTCAAAATGCCGAAAAAGAATGGGCGGGTGCGTCGAACTGCTCCCGTCCGTTTCTCTTTTCAGAACTTTTTGGCCCGCTTTTTGAGATTTGAGCCGCTATTTTTCGCTTATTGGCTTAATGCGCCTTTTGCAGCGAAAAAATAGTGATGTATGCGCCAAAATTTCATAAAATTCACACGCTCTATCAACTTCTGACCATAACGCATTCAAAAATCAGACCGAATTGGAGGAATATGGTGATAGTGGTTTAGTCGTGCAAAATTTCAACATCCGAACGGAAAGTATCAAAAGGTTGCGGGGTGGTTTCTCCTGCGCCTCTCTCTTTCTTAAATCATGCACAAGGGAAAATTTGCGATAAGTTAAAGAGGAAATTTCTCGCTTAGAATATTAAGATTAGAATGTAACCCGTGACCTTTGATAAAATGTTGTATATAGTGAGCCTTGGGGCATTTTGTCCCAAGGAGATAATTGGGCCAGAGCCGCACATTTTGCAGTTATAATCCGTTAAGCATTATGAAGGGAGGTTTTGTGGCACATGGATATTGAAGAACAATACGACAAAATATACCGTTACTGCTACTTTAAGTTATATGACAAGCAGTTAGCAC
>JAZSQN010000001.1:0-1823 GCA_045537995.1 Congzhengia sp.
GTCTTTGCCATAGATTTCAGGCTGTCTTATTCCAAGCATATTAAGGTTTGGACCGTTTATCAGCATAATTTTATTGTACATGATAGCACTTCCTTTACTCGTTTAAGAATTTTTCTGCTTTATCTGTTTCTTCTTTTGTAGGTGGTTTTTTATCTTTTAATTCATATTCTATACCTAATTTTTCCCACTTAGGAACGCCAAATGTATGGTAAGGAAGAATCTCTACCCTCTCTACTGTTTTAAGGCTTGCAACAAGTTTTTTCAGTTCATTTAAAGATTCTTCTCCATCCGTCACTCCGGGAATCAACACATGTCTTATCCACATAGGTTTTCCAATGTCTGATAAGTGATATGCAAACTCTATGATGTTTTTATTTGTGTGTCCCGTAAGTGCTTTGTGGGCATCATCATTCATTTCTTTGATATCTAAAATCACAAGGTCAGTAACTTCTAAAAGTTTTGAAAACTTCTCGTCATTCTTATTCCAGGGCTGACCTGATGTGTCTAGTGTCGTATG
The DNA here is from genome assembly GCA_045537995.1 of Congzhengia sp. GTDB lineage: Bacteria > Bacillota > Clostridia > UBA1381 > UBA9506 > Congzhengia. The sequence continues at coordinate 518 of JAZSQN010000001.1, forward strand.
AATTCCCTCGCCTTTTGCATGCCGGAAAAGTTCTGTCACAAATTCACACTGAAGTAAAGGTTCACCGCCTGAAACTGTGATTCCGCCATTATTTTTCCAATACGCCTTATATCGAAGTGCTCTTTTCAAAAGATCCGATGCTTTTATCTTTTCACCCGACATCTGCCATGTATCAGGGTTGTGGCAGTATTTACAACGCATGGCACATCCGGATAAAAACGCAACAAATCTCACACCCGGTCCATCAACAGAACCAAAGGTTTCAACTGAATGCAAATATCCTTCCATGACAGTTCTCCTTTCGATAAAAGTAGTGCCTTATTCTCGCGAATAAGGCACATATTTTACATTGATTCGTGGCAGGTACGAGAAATCACATCCATCTGCTGTTCGCGTGTTAAATCGATAAATTTAACTGCATAACCTGATACACGGATTGTAAAGTTTGCGTACTCTTCCTTTTCAGGATGCTCCATAGCATCTAAAAGCTTATCTTTTCCGAATACATTAACATTCAAGTGATGAGCCCCTTGATCAAAATAACCATCTAAAATGTTAACAAGGTTATCTGTGCGTTCAGCGTCTGTATGACCTAAAGCATCAGGGCTGATTGTCTGGGTATTGGAAATTCCGTCTAACGCCCAGTGATAAGGCAATTTTGCAACGGAGTTGAGTGATGCTAACAAGCCGTTTTCTTCAGCGCCGTAAGCGGGGTTCGCACCAGGAGATAAAGGAGCACCTGCTTTTCTGCCGTTAGGCATATCAGCTGTAGCCTTACCATATACAACATTTGATGTAATTGTAAGGATAGATGTTGTGGGCTCTGAATCTCTGTATGTGTGATGCTTTTTGATTAAGCTTACAAACTTTTCAAGCAACCAAACAGCTATATCGTCAGCACGGTCATCATCATTACCGTATTTGGGGAAATCGCCTTCTATTTCAAATGATTTTGCAACTCCTGTTTCTTCATCACGAATAACCTTAACCTTAGCATACTTAATAGCACTGAGTGAGTCAACAACATGTGAGAAACCTGCAATACCAGTAGCAAATGTACGACGCAAATCTGTGTCAATTAACGCCATTTCAGCTGCTTCATAGTAGTATTTGTCGTGCATGTAGTGAATAGCATTTAATGTATGAACATAAAGTTTTGCAAGCCATTCCATCATAGCAACATACTTCTCAATTACTTCATCATAATCAAGATATTCGCTTGTAATCGGTCTGTATGCAGGACCAACCTGCTCTAATGTCTTTGCGTCTTTACCACCGTTGATAGCGTAAAGTAAGCATTTAGCAA
>JAZSQN010000036.1:0-2707 GCA_045537995.1 Congzhengia sp.
TAATAAGTTATAATAAGTTATTATGATTTTATTAAATCTTGTGCTATTTTTACAAAGCCGTTAACCATGCGATTTTACGCTATATATCAGCGTATATCGTTAATATCGTACGGTGTTGTTTGATAGACGAAATAATTAAGCCAGTTAGTATACAGCAAATTCGCATGAGCTCGCCATGTAGAAACAGGTTCTTTTGTGTCGTCATTATCAGGGAAATAATTTTCAGGCATATCTATCGGTAAACCTAAATTTTTATCTCTTTCATACTCTTTTCTTAATGTTCCCGGATCATATTCTGAATGCCCTGTTATGAAAATTTGCCTTCCGTTCTTACTGCTTACAGCATATATCCCTGCCTCTTCTGATGAGGAAAGTATTTTTAGTTCTGGAATTTTCTCAATATCTTCCCTCTTTACTGTCGTATGACGCGAATGAGGAACATAGAATGTGTCATCAAAACCACGCATTAAAATAGCATTTTTATAATCAACCTTGTGCGGATATACTCCGAATAATTTCTTTTCAAGCGGATATTTTTTTATTCCGTAGTGATAATAAAGTCCCGCCTGAGCGCCCCAGCATATATGGAACGTGCTTGTTACATTTTTCTTTGACCATTCCATTATGCGACAGAGTTCGTCCCAATACTCTACTTCTTCAAACTCCATCTGCTCTACAGGTGCACCTGTAATTATAAGTCCGTCAAACTTTCTGTTCTTTACCTCATCAAATGTTTTATAAAAACTGATCAGATGCTCTTGTGAAGTATTCTTTGATTCATAGGTACTGGTTTTCATAAGCTCTATTTCAATCTGCAAAGGCGTATTTCCAAGCATTCTTGAAAGCTGTGTTTCAGTATCTATTTTAAGAGGCATAAGGTTTAAAATCAAAAGTTTTAACGGTCTGATATCCTGCGTTATAGCGCGGGTTTCAGTCATTACAAATATATTCTCACTGTTCAAAACCTTTACCGCAGGTAACTCGTTAGGTATTTTTATAGGCATGGCGCACCTCCTGAAATTTAATTTTTAAGTGCCTGCTCTAAATCCGCTATAATATCTTCTGCATCCTCTAATCCGCAAGAAAATCTTACCAAGCCAGGTGTGATACCGCACGCTTTTAGCTCTGCGTCATTCATCTGGCGGTGAGTTGCATTTGCAGGGTGCAAGCAGCATGTTTTTGAATCTGCTACATGTGTTTCAATCGAAGCAAGCTTTAATTTCTTCATAAAGCTTTCTGCTGCCTTTCTTCCTCCCTTAACACCAAAACTTACTACGCCACAACCACCATTTGGCATATACTTTTGTTGTAATTCATAATATTTATCTCCAGGAAGACCTGAATAACTTACCCATGCAATATTCTCATGCTTGCTTAAATATTCAGCTACCTTTTTCGCATTTTCACAGTGTCTCTTCATACGAAGTGATAAAGTTTCTAAACCTATATTTATATAGTATGCATTCTGAGGAGACTGAATAGAACCAAAATCACGCATTAATTGTGCTGTTGCTTTTGTAATGAACGCTCCTTCTAAGCCAAAACGCTCCGTATATGTTACACCGTGATAACTTTCGTCCGGTGTACAAAGTCCAGGAAATTTATCAGGATACTTTGTCCAGTCAAATTTTCCGGAATCTACAATACAACCACCAACTGATGACGCATGCCCATCAATGTACTTTGTTGTTGAATGTGTAACAATATCTGCACCCCACTCAAAAGGTCTGCAGTTTACAGGTGTAGGAAATGTATTGTCTATGATTAAGGGAAGACCGTTTTTATGCGCAACACGAGCAAATTTTTCAATATCCAAAACATTTAATGCCGGATTTGCAATAGTTTCACCAAATACTGCCTTAGTATTCGGTTGAATCGCTGCTTGTAATTCTTCCTCTGTAGCGTCAGGAGAAACAAATGTAAACTCTATCCCCATTCTCTTCATTGTCACAGCAAAAAGATTATATGTTCCGCCGTATATAGCAGATGACGCTACAATATGGTCACCGCATGACGCAATATTAAATATTGCGTAAAAGTTTGCTGCCTGACCGGATGATGTAAGCATTGCCGCTGTACCGCCCTCTAGGGCTGCTATACGGGCTGCAACATAGTCATTGGTCGGATTTTGGAGTCTTGTGTAAAAATATCCGGACGCTTCTAAATCAAAGAGTTTTCCCATATCTTCGCTTGTATCATATTTAAATGTTGTGCTCTGATAAATAGGAATTTGTCTCGGTTCACCATTTTTAGGTGTATATCCCGCATGTATACATTTTGTATCTAATTTCATATTAATACCTCTTTCATTATTTTGTTATTACTTTATGGAATACTTTCTTTCCTTTCTTTATTACTATTCCATTTACTAAAGAATCTTTTTTAATTGTGTAGTTCGGCTCTGTAATTTTAACATCATCTACAGATACTCCGCCCTGCTGTATTAATCTTCTTCCTTCACCTTTTGAGGGAATAAGTTTCGCTGTCAACATAATATCTAAAAGTGCTGTCTCATCTGCTACATCGCTTAGGGCTAATTCTGTTGATGGCATATCGCCTGATGCTCCGCCACCAAAAATACCTTCTGCTGTAGCTTTTGCTTTTTCGGCTTCTTCCTCACCGTGAACAAGCTTTGTAACCTCATATGCAAGGCGTTTTTTAGCAGTGTTTAATTCCTTGCCTTCCCATTTTTCCATTTCACGGATTT
>JAZSQN010000034.1:0-5297 GCA_045537995.1 Congzhengia sp.
TACTCGCACTTTTATTAATTCCGTTTAAGTTACAGGTGATTCTCTTTATTTTATTTTTAGGATATTACCCAATGTTAAAGCTCCACATCGAAAAAATAGGAAAGCTATGGGTTGAATGGATTGTGAAAATTCTTTTCTTTACCTCGCTTTTAATCGTATCTTATTTCATATTAAAATACTTTTTACTTCGCTATATATCGTTCGGGGCTATATTAGAAATTGTACTTGCGCATACCGCATTGGTTGTCATCATCGCAGAAATAGTATTTGTGCTTTATGATTACTTTTTGAGTTTTTTTGCGCAGTTCTATAATGAAAATATAAAAAACAAAATATAACAGGAGTAAGTTATGACGAAAAAAAATTTATCTTTAATATTATCTATTATACTTGCGATTTCGCTTTTTAGTGCGTGCGCAAACAAAGAAGAAGGAAATGTAATCTCTCTTCCTATTGCAGAAACTAATCCTAATATTTCAAATCCTAAAGGCGAATTTTACGAAATCGGAGGCGAGCTTAAAGCTGACGGAGGACTCTCTGTTTTAGGTACAGATTTTCTTAAAATTATGATTGACGGAAAAGAAATAGAATTTGCTTTATCACCCGAAGTCATCCATAAAATAGAAGTATTTAACAAAGACAAAAATAATCTCCTAATCAAGCGAGGAACAATGCTTAGCTTAACATACAAAAAACAGGATTTGATTTTTATTGCAACAGATATTGAAATAATTAACGCAAATTAATAAAAAATAAAAAAAACGGTGCAAAATTTTGCACCGTTTTTTTATTTAATATTGCTTGCTTTATCGTTACACTTTTTTATCGCTTCAATTATTGCCGATCTGAAACCTCTTTTTTCAAGCTCTGCTACTGCTTCAATAGTTGTTCCTTTAGGAGAACACACCATGTCCTTTAACTCTGCCGGATGCTTTTTAGTATCTAAAACCATTTTAGCAGAACCTAATACTGCCTGAGCTGCTAATTTGTACGCAACATCTCTTGGAATTCCTCCTGTAACGCCAGCATCTCCCATAGCCTCTATCATCATATATACATAAGCAGGGCTGCTTCCTGAAACACCAGTCACAACATTTATCATTGATTCTGCCATTATTTCCGTTTTTCCAACTGCATCAAAGATTTTTACTACTTCTGAAAGCTCCTCTTCCGACACATTTTCATCAGGTTTTGCAATTACGGTCATACCCTCTCCAACCTGTGCGGGAGTGTTGGGCATGACGCGAACAACCTTAGCATTTTTTCCTAAAACGCTTTTAATTTCCGAAACCGAAATACCTGCAACAATTGATACAAATACTTTATTTTTTATATCCCCAGAAGCTAATTCTTCCAAAACCTTAGATAAAATCAAAGGTTTAACAGCTAAAACTATGTAATCACTGATGAGTGTATCACTGTTTTTTGTTGATACATTAATTTCTTTATCATATTTTTTTAATGTTTCACGGCTGATATCACTCACACATACATCACTCTTTTTACATAGTCCAGAAGATATAACTCCCTGCACAATTGCGCCAGCCATATTTCCGCCGCCTATAAATCCTAGTTTCATAAACATCCTCTTTCGTATCTTCAAATTTACAATGGGAACCGGTTAACCGATTCCCATTTATGAACCTACTCTTCTTCTTTCTTAATTTCCTTTACCTTTTCAGGCTTAGGCTCTTTTTCAATCGTTACACCGTCTACAAAAACATTTACTTTACCTACATTAACATCAGTCATTGCAGTAATATTCTTTCTTACAGATTCCTGAACAGACCAGCATACTTCTAAAATATTCACGCCGTATGCAACATTAATGTGAACCTCAATGTCTGTAGTACCTGTTGTATCATCAGAATGTATACGAATACCACGCTGATTATTCTTTTTTACAAGTTTATCCACAAGGCCTTCTGCTAAGGTTGCAGCTATTGTTACTCCGCAAATATCGCCCACTGCCTGAGCGGCAATAGCCATAATTACTTCATCCGCTATTTTTATCAAACCACCGTTTTCTGTCTTTTCAAAAGTAATTTCTTTATCTGCCATCATTCGTACCTCCGAAATCATATTCTTAATTACAGGATTATTATACCACTTTTTCGTATAAATTACAACTGTTTTTTATATTTAATTAGGTTTTATCTCAACAATTTTCACTTCCTCAGCAGAACACGCACCTGTGTCTGCTGCAATTTGCGAAATTGCTGCAGCCTCAATTTCATTTAATCCTTCTGTCATGACCGCAATACTTGTAACATTTTCTCCCATAAAAACTATACAATCAGAATATCCTTTTGCCCTTATCAAATTTTCTGCAGCTACTTCACATTCTGTAAACTTTGCCAAAAGCTCAATCTGTACTTTTGCATTCTCTTTAGATTCTGCATCCGCACCTGTCGAATTCAAAATTTCAGAAAGCATTTCTATTGATTCGTCACGCTTTTTTTCTCTTTCCATTCGCGCGTTTGTGAAATAATTACTTGTTGCAGAAACTTCTCCGTTTTCAGACGAATTCACCATTTTTGCCTCACCAAGTTTTTTAGATGCCTCATTATACATAACAGAAATATTGGGGTCTTCATCTCCATTTCGTATGCTTAAATTAAGATATCCAGCAATACCTATTAAAAGTATTAAAGATGCTGCCGCTACCTGTCTTTTTCTCACAATAAACATTTTGTTCTTGTTTTCTCTCTTTCTTTCCTTCATTTTAAACCTTCTTTCTGTCTACTTTCTTTCTAAAACTTCCACACGATGGCTTTTTATTCCTAAAAGCGCCTCAACCGCGCGTGTTATATTACTTTTTATTTCAGGATTCCCTGCTCCTTTAGCACATATTAAAACGCCTGATATCTCGGGGCAAACTTTTTTTGTAACAAGCGCTTCTTGTGCGCTTCCTCCCTCACTTTTTAATACATACTCTTTTTCTGAACTTTTTGTTTTGTTTTCACTCTCCCCCGAACTTGAATAACTTTCATTTACAGCATAAAGCGTATTTCCGTCATCTGAAAATGTTATCATCACAGAAACTTCTCCCGCTCCTTTTATTTCAGAAATTATTTTCTCTAGTTCTGTTTTTATCTTTTCTTTATACAATTCCGAAACATTTCCTTTATCCTGTTTTTCTTCCGGTTTTTCAGTTGACGGCAACGCAATAAGCGCTATCCCTACTATAAATATGATAGCTACATACTTTGTATTCATAATTTGTCCGAAAAATTTTTTTACTCTTTCTGGTAATTCAAATTTCATTTCTGGCTTATGCTACCCTCCTTAACTCCTGTAAATTCAGATATGAGCCTTGCATATTCTTTTGAGTATGGAGAAATCTCAATTTTTTCAATTTTTATATCTTCCCCATCTTCGAACGCAAAAACTGTTATTGAAAAATCAACATTCGTTTTTTTCTTTAATTCATCAGCAATCTCTATAGAGAGTCTTTCTTCAAATTCTTCCATAATATAAGTATTTCCTTTGATTTCTAAGGGTTTAACATCTATATTTTTAGTATTTATGCTTATATTTTTACTTATATTTAAAATCGGCGACAAAATAACTGCCATCACTATAACTGCTGATAAAAGATTTACATACTTACCAAATCCGTCTTTTGTAAAAAAACAATTTAGCATGCCTATTGCTAAAACGGCACCAACGACTGTCTTTATATAATGTGACATTACGCTCCTCCAAATTTACATAGTGTAGCGAGGCTTATTATAAACATAACAACCACAGATACCAATACCAACGAAACTTTACCGATGCTTTCACCTATTTCATTCACTGCATCAGATACCCGCTTTAAAGATGCAACTCCTGATATCGCTGACGCTATTTTAAAACTCATTGATATTGCACATACATTAATAAGAGGCACAAAACATATATAGCATACGCCTATTATCCCCGTGATGCCCAGTGCCCCTACCACTGTCTTTGCACTTAATATGACAGTTTCCAAAGAGTCAGACAGCGCATTTCCCACAACAGGTACAAAACTTCCTATCGCATACTTAATGCTTTTGCCCGACAAACTGTCAAATCCTGAAGCGGCTTGTGTCTGCAATGCTATTACAACGCCGTATATTGTAATCATAAACCCCGTAACCCATTTTAAAATTTGTTTTAAAAGTGCCGTAACTCCCGAAATATATGATACCGAACCCATTTTATCACTCACACCGAAAACCGTTGTTACACATATTAAGGGTATAAGCGCCTCTTTACATATGTATATAAAAATTTGCATCGCAATAAATGCGCTTGCTGCAGCACCTCCGCTTGCTACGCCGGTTATTGTGGCAGCTGTCGCAACAGAAGGCATTAACGAGCTTATAAATATAAACAAAGTATCTATTGTTTCGACCGTTACAGTTACTGAATAGGAAAACATTTTTATAGCCAAAAGCGACACTATTGCCACCGCAGCATACACGCCTATTTCCATCTTATCTGTACTGATATTTAATATAAGCCCCGATAATACAGAAACTGCTGTCAACTTCACAATTAATGGTATATTTTCCTTTATTCCTCCTATAAAAAGCGAAACTATTTTTTCTATAACATCAGAAAAGCTAAGCGTCATTTTTCCCGAAAGTACATTTTTTGCCGTTTCCTTTGCATCAAAATCAGAAACCGTCTTTATATCATCTATAATGTTATAAACATTTTCTGCACACACAACATATGGTGTATATATTAATAGGAAGAAACTCAGTATAAAAATTATTTTTTTCATATATTTCACCTTTTAGAGTCTAAGGAAGTATTGATATCAGCTCTGTAAAAAATTCAATAACTACAGGCAATACCATACACATACATATCACTTTGCCTGAAATCGCAACCACATATGATACAGATGTTAACCCCGCATCAGCACAAAGACTGCTCCCTAAAGATGAAAGTGTCCCTACTCCTGCTATTTTAAGGAGTATATTTATATAACTATCTTTTCCGCCTGTACTTTCATATATTGCTCTTACATATGTAATGATTTTCTCTATATACGGCAGCGCCATAAAAAACACGCATAATGCACATATAAAAGAAAGAACTATCCCCATATACGGCTTTTGTTCCTTTAGCACAAGCGCAAGCAGCGTACCTACTATAGCTGTGGCTATTATCTTTACAGTATCCATAATACACCTACAAATTAAATATAGATTTTACGGTTTCAAAAAGGTAGTCTATCTGCTCAATAACCATAAGCAAAACTACCACAAGACCGGCAAGCGTAGTGAGCATTGCCTGCTCCTCTCTGCCTGCGCGTA